>JACQAB010000138.1 GCA_016195205.1 Pseudomonadota bacterium | reverse complement strand
TAAAGCTGTTCTTCTGCCTATCGCCATCGGCGTTTTGACCCTCAGCCATGATTTTCTGAAAAATCCTGAAAACGCGCATCCGGAATATCCGGTGCTGGTGCTGTTTGCTATGCTGGGCATGATGCTGATGGTCTCAAGCCGCAGCTTTTTGGGGCTTTACGTGGCGCTGGAGTTGCAAAGCCTGTCGCTTTACGTGCTGGCGGCGTTCATGCGCAACGACGCCAAATCCAGCGAGGCGGGGTTAAAATATTTCGTGCTCGGCGCGCTGGCCTCGGGCCTTTTGCTTTACGGTATTTCGCTGATCTATGGCTTCACCGGAACCGTGTCTTTCGCCCAGCTGCATACGGCGCTGGCCTTGCCCAAGGCTCCGGTGGAAGTGGTGTTGGGATTGGTGTTCGTGCTGGCCGCCTTTGCCTTTAAAATTGCCGCCGCGCCGTTCCATATGTGGGCGCCTGATGTGTATGAAGGCGCGCCCACGCCCGTCACGGCTTTCTTCGCCGCCGCGCCCAAGCTGGCCGGCATCGCCCTGCTGATTAAAGTGCTTTACCAGCCCTTCGGCGCCCTGGGCCCGCAGGCGCAACAGATTTTGGTGGTGCTGTCGCTGATCTCCATGGCCTGGGGCGCGTTTGGCGCCATCGCGCAAAGCAACGTCAAGCGCCTGATGGCCTACAGCTCGATCGGGCATGTGGGCTATGCGCTGATTGGCCTGGCTTCGGGCGGCTCGGCGGGGCTTCAGGCTACCCTTTTATACCTTCTCATTTACGTGCCCATGACGCTGGGCAGCTTTGCTGTCATCCTTTGCCTGCGGCGCGATGGCCGCGCGTTGGAGCAGCTTAGCGACTTTGCGGGCCTTTCCCGCGCCCGGCCTCTTTTAGCGGCATGCATGGCGCTTTTCATGTTTTCCATGATCGGCGTTCCGCCTCTGGCCGGGTTCTTCGGCAAGCTTTATGTGTTTCTGGCAGCCTTGCAAAGCAACCTGCTGTGGCTGGCGCTTGCCGGTGTGGTGCTTAGCGTGGTGGGGGCGTTCTATTACCTCCGGCTGATCAAAATCATGTATTTCGACAAATCCTCCGAGAGCTTCGATCGCATTCCCGGCTGGGGCGTGGGCGTGGTGTTAAGCGTCACGGCGTTTTTCATCCTGGCCTTCATTCTGCAGCCTGATTTCGTGGCGGGCTTTGTAAAGCAGGCTGCGGCCGTTCTTGTCTCGGGTGCCTAAACATGCCGCTTCCGCCCGGCTATACCCTTGTTGCGTTAGACCGGGTGGAAAGCACGCAAGAGGAAGCTGCGCGGCTCCTGCAGCAGGGCAAAGCCAAAAACCGCACGGTGGTCACCGCCAAAAGCCAAACCAAAGGCCGGGGCCGCTATGGCCGCGATTGGGTATCGGCGGAGGGCAATCTTTTCGCCAGCCTGGTGCTTTGTCCGGCGGGCGATTTAAGCGGCTGGGGGCAATTGGGCTTTGTCGCTTCGCTGGCGGTGGCCGAGGCGATTAGAAAAATCCTTCCGCCCGAAAGCAAGGTGCAGTTGAAATGGCCGAATGATGTGCTGGTGGATGGCAAAAAAATCGCCGGCATTCTTCTGGAAATAAAATCTGACCCGCAGGGCAAAGACGTTCTTATCCTTGGCTTCGGGGTGAATGGCGTGTCGCATCCAGAACAGGCTGAAATCCCCGCCACCGACCTTAAGGAACAAAAGGCCGAAAAAACCGAGCCCGAAGCGGTGCTGGAAGCGGTCATGGCCGCTTTTGAAGGGTATTACGAGCTTTGGCAGGAAAAGGGCTTTGCCGCCATCCGCGAGCCCTGGCTGGCCCTGGCCAAGGATCTTAAGAAAGAGGTTGCCGTGCGCTTTGCCGGCAAGGAAATAAAAGGGGAATTTGTGGATATAGGCTCGGACGACGGCGCGCTCTATATTAAAAAGGCCGGCGGCCAGACCGAGCGCATCGCCTGTGGGGATGTTTATTTCAGTCATCAGTAATCAGAAGTCAGCAATCAGAAATAATTCTGTTCTCTGACTTCTAATTTCTGACCTCTGACCTCTGACCTCTGATTTCTGCATGCTCCTAGCCATCGATGCCGGAAATACCAACATCGTCTTTGCCGCCTTCGAGGGCGAGCATTTGAAGGGCGCGTGGCGCTGCGCGACCGACACCAAGCGCACGCGCGATGAATTCCTGCTGTTCCTTGACCACTGCCTGCGCTCGGCGGGGCTGAAACGCGCCAGTTTCAAGCATTCCATCATTGCCAGCGTGGTGCCTGACCTGGATTTCACCTTGAAAACCCTGTGCCGGCATGATTTCGGCAATGAACCCATCATCGTCGGCCACGGGCTTTGCGATCTGGGGATCGAGGTCAAGCTGCCGCGCCCGCATGAAGTGGGCGCCGACCGTTTGGTGAACGCCGTTGCCGCGCGGCATTTGTATGGCGCGCCGCTGATCGTCATCGATTTTGGCACGGCCACCACGTTTGATGTGGTGGATGAAGAAGGATACCGGGGCGGGGTGATTGCGCCGGGCATCAACCTGTCGCTGGATGCCTTGCACCGTGCCGCGGCCAAGCTGCCGCGCGTGAACGTCGATCGTCCGGGCCGCGTCATCGGCACCAATACCATCGAAGCCATGCAGTCGGGCATTTACTGGGGCTATATTAGCCTCATCGAGGGCCTGACCGAGCGCATTATCGAGGAATACGGCCGCCACGCCCGCAAATCGATGAAGGTGATTGCTACCGGCGGGCTTTCGCCCCTGTTTCAGGCAGGCACCAAGATTATCCAGCACATCAACGGCGATCTTACCCTTACCGGCCTTCGCCTGATTTTCGCGCGCGCGCAGAAAGCTACTTAAGAAAGCTTTCAAGAAGAATGCACGATTTTATTTCCCCTCCCCTTGAGGGAGGGGATAAAGGGGTGGG
>JACQAB010000151.1 GCA_016195205.1 Pseudomonadota bacterium | reverse complement strand
ATTTGCAAAAATTTCTATTTCAATAGAATAATCTTCTCCATGACCAGTTGTGAACTTAGGGCAATCCTGCGGAAAGTGGGCATATCGCAATCAGATCTTGCCCAGTTAATAGGCATAACAGCACGAGCCGTCAGTCTCTGGATGACCGATGATACCAAACCGGTTCCTGGAGCAGTTTCGGCTTATGCAAACCTGCTCGCGTCATTGCCCGAAAATTCACGAGAAAACGAATTACGGCGACTAAAAAAAGGGAGAATGGCAATGCGCGATGGAATGTACGGAATAGGGTTCCGCTTTGGCGATGCTGGGGGAGAAGGAATTCTCACTTTTGAAGACGGGCGTGTCTACGGCGTAGATGCGGGTGGTGCACGGTACGATGGAACTTATGTTTATAACGAAGTCACCGGTCTTACGGACGTTTTCGTAAAGGTAACCTTCCCTCCTAATGGATACTCCGTATTCGGGATAGTACATCCCTACGAATGGTCCATCGATGTCGTCGCTTCATTAAATCCAAAACTGGATGCTGGCGAAACGATGGTAAAAACTTCGATTGGGAAAGAACTTCCAGCACGGTATCGCTTCTTGCGTGACCTTCCGCTGGCAGCCTAACAGATCAACCAAGGAGAGAATCTAATGCCAAAAAAGCAATCATCGAGCAAACTATCCACCATCGCAGCGAAAGTTCTTGCTGGGAAAAAGCCGACCTTACCGGAGGTAAAAAAGCTTGCCGGGTCCGTCTTGAGTCAAGATGAGACAAAAGGGCAAGGCAAGAAAAAAAGATAAAAACAAACGGGACCCCCGCCTTCGCGGGGGTGACTATTCTGATTGAGAGAGTGCGCTTAAAATTAAGCGCTCTCCGCCGCCCGCTCGGCCTTCTTGCGCTCGTTGGGATCGAGGAAGCGCTTGCGCAAGCGGATGTTCTGCGGCGTGACTTCCAGCAATTCATCGTCCTCGATATAGGCCATCGCTTTTTCCAGCGTCATTTTAACGGGCGGGGTGAGGCGCACGGCTTCGTCCTTGTTCACGGTGCGCACGTTGGTCAGCTTCTTGCCTTCCAGGATGTTCACTTCCAGATCGTTGCCCTTGGCGTGCTCGCCAATAATCATGCCGCGATACACCTTGGTGTTGGGGTCGATCAGCATGGGCCCGCGCTCTTCCAGCTTCCATAAATTATAGGCCGTGGCGGCGCCGTCGCCGTTCGAGATCAGCACGCCCGTGCGGCGCCCCTGCAATTCGCCCTTATAGGGCGCATAGCCGTGGAACAGCCGGTTCATCAGGCCCGTGCCGCGCGTGTCGGTCATGAACTCGCCGAAATAGCCGATAAGCCCGCGCGCGGGCACATAAAACGTAAGCCGCACCTTGCCCGCGCCGCTGGGCTTCATGCCGTGCAAGTCGCCCTTGCGTTCGGAAATTTTCTGCACCACCACGCCGGAATATTGCTCGTCCACATCGACCTGAACTTCTTCAATGGGTTCCAGGCGCTCACCGCTGGAATCATCCTTTTTGAACAGAACGCGTGGGCGGCTGACCGAAAGCTCAAACCCCTCGCGGCGCATGGTTTCAATCAGCACGCCAAGCTGAAGCTCTCCCCGGCCCGCCACTTCGAAACTGTCTTTGTCCTGGCTGACGCTGACCTTAATGGCCACGTTGCTTTCGCCTTCGCGCATCAGGCGGTCATGAATCATGCGGCCGGTGACCTTATTCCCCTCGGTGCCGGCCAGCGGCGAGTTATTTACCGAGAACGTCATGGCCAAGGTGGGCGGATCAACCGGCGCGGCGGGAATGGCCTCGGTCACCACCAGATCGCACAAGGTATCGGCCACGGTGGCCTTGCTGAAACCGGCGATGGCGACGATGTCACCCGCCTTGGCTTCTTCCAGCGCCACGCGTTCAAGGCCGCGGAAGGCCAGGATTTTGGTGATGCGCGCCTGCTCAATCAAACTGCCGTCGCGCGCCAGGGCTTTTATCGTGGTGTTCGGCTTCACGACACCGCTTTGGATGCGGCCGGTAAGAATGCGGCCCAGATAGGGATCGGACTCCAGAATGGAGGCCAGCAGCGTAAACGGCTTGGCCTCATTCACCTGCGGCGCGGGCACATGGCCAAGAACGGTTTCGAACAAAGGCGTAAGGTCTTTGTCCTTGTGGTCGGCATGATGGCTGGCCCAGCCCTGGCGGCCGGAGGCATAAAGAATGGGGAAATCCAGCTGTTCCTCGGTGGCTTCAAGGGCCACGAACAGATCAAACACCTCGTTCAGCACTTCCTGGATGCGGGCGTCGGGGCGGTCGACTTTATTAATGATCACGATGGGGCGCAAGCCCAGCGCCAGTGCCTTGTTCAGCACGAATTTGGTTTGCGGCAACGGCCCTTCCGAGGCGTCAACCAGCAGCACCACGCCGTCGACCATTCCCAGAATGCGTTCCACCTCGCCGCCGAAATCGGCGTGACCGGGCGTGTCGACAATGTTAATGCGCGTGTCGTGCCACAGGATGCTGGTGCATTTGGCAAGGATGGTGATGCCGCGCTCGCGCTCCTGGTCGTTCGAATCCATGGCGCAATCGGCCACCGTCTGATTGGCGCGGAAGGTGCCCGATTGCTTCAAAAGCGCGTCGACCAGCGTGGTTTTGCCGTGGTCGACGTGGGCGATGATGGCGATGTTGCGTAAATTCATGGCAGGGGTTTACGCCATCCGCCTGCTGAAAAGCAAGTTTATT
>JACQAB010000115.1 GCA_016195205.1 Pseudomonadota bacterium | reverse complement strand
GTCCAGGCCGAAGAGATAAGGTCCTTCGCCGCGTTCAAACGGGAAATCAGCCCGGCCATAGACGGGCATCACGGGGGAAATCATCGCACACTCACGACTTAAGTTTATAGCCTGAGTGCAGCATAAAAAGGCACAGGGCTGCAAGCGCCGCGTCGCTTAAAGCCATCACGGCAACGCCGATGCCAAGGGGACTGTCGGCCAGGCCGATGAAGCCGTAACGGAAGCCGTCAATCATGTAGAAAAAGGGGTTCAGGTGGCACAGCTTCGCCCAGAATTCCGGCAACTGGGCGGTGGTGTAGAACGTGCCGGAAAGAAAGGTGGCCGGCATGACAACGAAATTGGTGACGGCGGCCAGGTGGTCGAACTTCACCGACCAAATCCCGCCGATCATGCCCATCAGCGCCAGCATGGTCGAGCCCAGCAGGGCATGAAGAACCACCAGGCCGGGGTTGTGCAAATGGATGGGCGTAAAGAAAGCCAGCACGGCGATGCTGGCCGCGCCCACCGCCAGCCCACGGGCGATGCCGCCCAGCGTGTATCCCGCCACCCATTCGAAAATGGTTAGCGGCGCCATCAGCACGTCAACGATGTTTCCCTGCACCTTGGAAATGACGATGGAGGACGAGGTGTTGGCGAAGGCATTCTGCGCGATCGACATCATAATCAACCCGGGCAGAAGGAATTCCATGAAGGGGATGCCGTTCACCTGCCGGTGGGCGCCGCCGAAGGCCAGATTGAAAACAATGTAATACAGCAGCGTGGTCAGAACCGGCGCGACGATGGTTTGCGAGGCGACAATGACAAAGCGCTCAGTCTCTTTCAGCACAAGCGTCCACAGGCCCAGGCCGTTTATGGCGCCGATGATGCGAGGTTGCTTGGGGGACATGTCTTCCTTCCGTTGATCTGCCTATAAGTATAAATGCGCGGCGGCCTCCGGCAAGAGGCGCAAGAGAATTTTGACGGAAATTGTTTTAAGAGGCTTGTTCCGGCGCGATAGCAGGAATTTCCGGTGCGGGGCGAATAAGATTCTTCTGCATCCCGGGGTTTTTATGCAGATGCTCGGACAGGGCCTTGACCAACATGGGGTCGAACCCGGCGCCGTCGTCGCGTTCAAGGCTTTTCAGTGCTTCTTCCATGGACAGGCCGGCGCGATGGGCGCGCGGGCTGACCAGGGCGATGAAGGCGTTCGACACCGCCACGACGCGCGCGGTGAGAAGGATGTCATCCCCCTTGCGGCCCTCGGGCACGCCGCTGCCGTCAAAACGTTCCAGCACCTGACGCAGCGTGGCAATAACTGGAATCTGGAAACTGACCAACGATAGAATATCGGCCGAGGCCAGAATGGATTTGCGCACCAGCTTCAGCTCTTCCGGATCCAGCGCCGAGGTCTTAACCAGAATGCGCCGCGGCACCATGATCTTGCCCAGGTTCATCAGCGAGCCAGCCACGCGGCAGGCCTCGACCATAGGGTCGTCCATTTTTAAATAACGTGCCAGACCCGCGGCCACCGTACCCACGCGTAGCGAGTGCCCGGCGGCGTAGGGATCGCGCCGGTCGATCACGGCAATCAGCACGTCAACCAGCTGCTTAACGGTTTGTTCTTGCCGCTCGCGCTCGATGATCATGTTGGTGATGTCTTTTTGGGTCACCAGCACGGTGTCATGCAGATCCGAGGTGTCAGGCAGCGGAATGTGAAAGGTTTCAAAATACTGCGGGCCCGAAGTCGTCTCGCGTTTGTCCGTGGTAATCACGGGGGCAAAGGCCTTTTGCGCGCGGCGGATGGAGCCCTTGAATTTTTCGGCCTCTTCCACCTCAAAAATGCGCTCCAGCGTTTTGCCGACCAGGTCATCCTCATGCTTGCCGGCAACTTGGCCTGCCTCGCGGTTGGCGAACCAGACGCGGCCATCCTTGTCACTGATGAAGATGACATTGGGAATGTTATTGACAACCAGTTGCAGCATTTCTTCAAAGTAATGAACGCGGCGGCGCAAGCCCCCTTCGTGGACTTCGGCGCGGCGCTCGGCATGCAGTGCGGCGGTGCGCCAGCAGGCCAGCGCCGTGCAGAACACCAGCAGACCTCCGCTTAGCGCCAGCAGCCAGAAAGAGAAGGAAAAGGAACCGCCGCCTTGGGTCAGTTGATTTCCCAGCCGGGCCAGGAAATAACAGGTGAGAAGGAAAAGAACCGGGCAGAAAACATAGGCCAGCATCCGGTCAAGAAGCGGAATGCCGGCGGCGGGAGTGGGGGCTTGTTTTTCTGGGATGGCGGGCATGATGAGGCTTTAAGGGCCCCAAGGTAACCGCAAGAATCCTAAACATTTCTTAAACGCAGGCCCTGTAGGGATTTATTGGGGCGCGGAGCCGTCCAGGCGTGCGTCTTTATGTATGGCGATGCTCAGTAACAGTCCGCAAGCGATATAAAAGGCCAGCATTACGCTGCCGCCGTAAGACACCAGCGGCAGGGGGATTCCTACCACGGGAATAAGCCCTGTCACCATCGCCACGTTGGTCAGCACATATAAGAAGAAGCTGGTGGTTAGCCCCAGACCCAGCAGCCGGCCGAACTGGTGCCGGCAATTCAGGCTGATCACATAGCCATAGGCGATAAGAATGAAGAACAGCACTAGCAGCAGCACCGCGCCCATCAGGCCCATTTCTTCGGCCAGCACCACGAAGATGAAGTCGGTGTGTTTTTCGGGAAGGAAATTCAGCTGGCTTTGTGTGCCCATGCCGAAGCCTTTGCCGAAAAGCCCGCCGGAACCCAGCGCGATTTTCGATTGAATAATATTGTAACCTGAGCCCAGCGGGTCCTGCTCGGGGTTGATGAAAGTCAGCAGGCGCTGCTTCTGATAATCATGCAAATGCTTCCAGGCCTGTTGCGCGGCAAACGGCACGCCCACGCCCAACAGGCCGAAGATCCACCAGCGCACGCCCGCCAGAAAAAACACCGCCGCCGAAAAAAGCACCAGCAGCGTGGCCATGCCCAGATTGGGCTCGATCAGAATAAGCGCGGCCGGAACCAGCACCAGCCCGGCCGGCGTGAAAAGGCGCAGGGGATTGCCGATCTGTTCATAGGTAAGCTGATGGAAATATTTGGCCAGCACCATGGCTAGCACCACCTTCATATAGGCCGAAGGCTGCAGTACGAAGATGCCCATGCGGATCCAGCGCTTGGCGCCCATGCCGGTGTGGCCGATCGCCACCACCGCCACCAGCAGCAGCAGCGCGCTGGCGTAAAGCAGGAAGCTCCACCGGTACCAGAAGCGGATATCGACCAGGCCAATGGCCAGCATCAGCAACAGGCCGGGAATAACGCGGTAAAGCTGGGTGGCTGCCCAAGGTTTCCAGCTGGCCCCGCCTGCCGAATACAGCATCGCCACGCCGAACAGCGACAGCAGCATGACCACGAAAACGAATCCCCACGGCAAATAGCGCAGTTTTTCGGAAAAATGCAGATCGGGGTCGTGGGCGTGCGTGGAAAACATGATTTAAAGTAGCGTTTCGTGATTCATAACGCTATTCATGATTCATGCAAACCGCCTTGCGCGATCTTTACCGCCAACGTCTTGAGGCCGGAAAAATCACTGCCGATCCCGGACAGAAGGCAGCGGTGCAGGCCCTGCAAGAGTTACAGCGGCACCTGCCCAAGCTGATGCGCCCGCGCCTGCCTTTTTTCCCCGCGTCCGAAGACAAGCGCGGGCTTTATCTTTATGGCCCGGTGGGCCGCGGTAAAACCATGCTGATGGATTTATTTTTTGAAGGCGCGGAGGGGGTGAAGAAGCGCCGCGTGCATTTTCACGCCTTTATGGCCGAGGTGCATCGCCGCCTGCATGCCCTGCGCGGTGAAGATAACGGCAACGCGCTAGATTCCGCGGCAGATGAAATCGTGAAAGAGGCCGAACTGCTGTGCTTCGACGAATTCCAGGTTTACAACATCGCCGACGCCATGATTTTGGGGCGGCTGTTTCGCACGCTTTTTCGGGAAGGGGCGGTGGTGGTGGCCACCTCGAACACCGCGCCGGACGACTTATATAAAGACGGGCTGCAACGCGCCCTGTTCCTGCCGTTTATCGACATTCTTAAAAAACGCATGAAAGTTCTGCCCATTGGCGGGGGAGAAGACCATCGCCTGGCGCGGCTGAAGGGCCTGCCGGTTTATATGCATCCGCACGATGCCAAGGCCCATGCCATGCTGGCCGATATTTTCCTGCGCCTCACCGACACCGGCACGCCGGCTTCGGAAGAATTGACCATCGACGGGCGCAAGCTGGTGGTGCCGCGCGCGGCGAAGGAAGTGGCATGGTTTACCTTTGACGACTTATGCCGCAAGCCGCTGGCACCGTCGGACTATCTGGTGCTTTGCGGGCGCTATCACACGTTTTTGATTGAAAACGTGCCCATGCTTCCCGATGCCGACCGTGGCCGCGATGCCACCCTGCGCTTCATTCACTTGATCGACATTCTTTATGAAAAGCACGCCAATGTGGTAATCAGCGCCGAAGTAAAGCTGGAAAAGCTGATGGAACCGGGGCATTCGCTTTATCCGCGGTTTGAGCGCACCCAAAGCCGGCTGTTCGAAATGCAGTCGGAAGAATATATGCGCCGCCCGCATCCGCTTTTGAAGGCCGTGCCATGATTTTGATCGGCCTGGGCGCCAACATGCCAAGCCGGGTGGGGACGCCCATCGAGACGTTACGCGCGGCGCTGCAACTTATGCCCGAGCATGGAATTCAGGTAAAGCGCGTTTCACCTTTTTATAAAACCGCGCCGGTACCGGTTTCCGACCAGCCCGACTTCATCAATGCGGTGGCGGAAATAAAAACGCATCTCGATCCGGCAAAGGTGATGCAAAAGCTATTGGAGATCGAGCAAGCCTTTGGCCGCCAGCGTACGATGAAGAACGATCCGCGCACGCTGGATCTTGATCTGCTTGATTATGCCGGGCAAAGATTGAAAACGGAATTTCTGGAACTTCCGCACCCGCGCATGGTCAAGCGCGCGTTTATATTGCATCCGTTGCGCGACATTGCCCCGACCTGGAAACACCCCGTCAGCCGCGAAACCATCCGCGCGCTGATCGCAAAGCTGCCGCCGCAGGAAATTCAGAAAATCCTTTAATGTCATCCCGGCTAAGCGAGCGTAGCGAGCGCGAGCCGGGATCCCATTTGGTTTCTAGAAGCTGGTAATCCAGGGTATAGGCATGTTCCCAAACATCGCAGTTTATAAGGGCTTTCTTGCTGTGCGCCAGCGGCAGATGCGCGTCGGGCGTTTTTAAAATCTGCAGCTTGCCGCCGTCTTCCACCAGCCGCACCCAGCCGCTGCCGAACTAGGTCACGCCATGCGCGGCGAATTCTTCCTTGAATTTCTCCGGACTGCCGAAAGTTTCCTTTAAACGCTTTTCCAGTTCGGGCGGGATTTTTTTCGCCGCGCCTTTCTTCATCGACTTCCGGAAGAAACTATGGTTCCACGTCTGTGCCGCGTTATTGAAGATGGAATGCTTCGCGTCGTCGTGGGTGAGCTTGATAATCTCTTCCAGCTTCTTATTTTCCTCGGGCTGGCCCTTGATCAACTCGTTAAGCTTTGTGACGTAAGCCTGATGGTGTTTGTCGTAATGGAAGCCCATGGTCTTTTCGCTGATCACGGGCGCAAGCGCGTGCCGGCTGTAAGGCAGGGGCGGAAGTTCGAAAGACATGAAGTCCCCATGAAGATTTTATATGGAAGCCCTTGAAAGGACTCATTTTCGGGGGATGAAAAGGAGTTAGTTGTGAAGAACACGCAATCAAGTAAGAAAGCGACGCGTAAAAGATTCTAATTGCTGCATCATCTTGATTTACCCACAGAAATCTTGGCTTGAGGCTTTTTCGTGGCTTGAAATGGGAATCCCGATGAGCGCACTAATAGAGGCCTTCCCAAGGCCACCAGATATGGGGGCCAAATGTGGTGAAAACGCAAGGTTTAGTGGTGAAAAAGGCGTTTTTTCCATGCTTGGTTCCTTCCCTCGGTCACTGTGTAACCCCCGCTAGATGAGGCAGATTATGGGCGATCAAAACAATACATGGACTCCCGCGCGCATCGGCATGTTGCAGGAACTTTGGGGCAGCGGGCTTTCCGCCAAGGAAATCGCCGCGCGCCTGGGTTCGGGCATTACGCGCAACGCCGTTATCGGTAAGGCGCACCGGTTGGGGTTGTCCTCGCGTCCTTCACCCATCAAGCGCATTGCCGAGAAAGCAGGAGCTTCGGGAATGAAAACCCGCATGTCGGCGCCCAAGTCGATGGGCATTCGTCGTGACACCAATTCGGGCGCCTTTGGCGCCCGTGCTCTTTATAAAGAGTCCGATGGTGAAATGCGCCGCGCCCGCGGCGGCGATGCCGGCAATTATCAGCCGCGCGTGTTCAAATCAAACGCCGCCAACGCGCAAACCCAGGCGCAGCAATGCCGCTGGCCGATGGGCGACCCGCTGAAATCCGGGTTCCATTTCTGCGAGCGCATGTCGATCCCCGGCATGTCGTATTGCTATGACCATGCCTGCATGGCCTATCAGGGCAGTAAGAAGAAATCGCCCACCGCGCCGAAGGAAGACGGTGCCGTGGCCACCGACAGCGCCGCCGAAGTGGCGCCGATCGGCGTGACGGCGGTCACGCATTAATTGATGTCATGCCCGCGAAGGCGGGCATCCATCTATCAGCGAGCATGATGTTTGGGGTTTTTGTGGATCCCCGCCTGCGCGGGGATGACAATTCTTTTTACTGCAGCGCCTTGGCCAGCCGTCCGGCGATCTCAGTCGTTGTCTTTACGCCGGGCCTTTTTATTTGTGGGCGGTATTTGGCCATAAGCAGCATAGATTTTCTTTCGTCCATTTGGAGAGATTGGCCCGAAAGTTTTAGCCAGGTATTCTGTTGTCATAGCGGGATTGAACCAGGCGTATCTTTGAGACAGGGGCACAAGAAATTGTTGTAACCCATCCACGGGAACATCTGGAAAGGACGTTTCACCAGACATATGGCCTTTGGCTGCATCTGAAAAAGGTGTGTGAGAAAAATCAGCGTGACTCATTGTTGCCAGCATGATGGCGCGTAGAGCTCCGCCCGTGGCAAAATAACCCATTAATTGCATTGGGTCATAAGGTTGTCCGGAATGTTCAAAAAAACCTGCACCAAGCCGAATGACTTGGAAGGTTTCGGCATACAGATCTATGCCCCCGCTATCGAGCCTTGCAAAAAGAGGATCTGCGCTTCCGTCACGCAGTCTTGAGCGTCCGATGGTTGCTAGGTACAGCTCAACTTTCCCGCATACTTGCGAGAAGCTTTGCCAGGAAGAAACTCTTTCACTCAGGAGATGTGCGAAAATTATTTTGGCGTGATAATCAGAAATGCTTGCGCTGGAAGGAATTGTCAT
>JACQAB010000127.1 GCA_016195205.1 Pseudomonadota bacterium | reverse complement strand
GCCCGTGCCAGATCTGTTTGGCGCGGAACGCCGGCAGGCCCAGCGCCTTCATTTCTGCGCTAAACTCTTCCAAAGAAAGGCCGATCAGGTTTTTCATGGGGCGGAATATAGTGGGATTTGGGATTTGGGACTAGGGATTAGTACAAATCCCCAATCCCAAATCCCTGATCCCTGATCCTTACTTCAAGGAATCCCGCACGCCCCAGCGATTTTCTTACCGGCTCCTCAGCCATTCGTAGGCCGGCGGAGTCCGCGGATCTGTGCGCGGACCTTTCTTATGCGCCCCGGCAGCGAGGAAAGCGATTTCACAGACCCTTCCCACACCGATTTGAGAAGAACGCCGCCGATAAAACTTCCGAAAACCGTTTCCTCCCAGTTGAAATTGGAAAGCTTATGGAACCCCCAATATTCATCGGCAAGCTTGGCCACGACGGCCGCTCCCAAACACGTCCAGCCGCTGTCCACAATGGCCCCAGCGCAATCGCGCCAGCCGCGCCTGTATTCTTCAGTTTGCGCCGGGTTTTGGGGATCGGGTTCGTTGGCCATCTTCGTTTCCTCGCCATGCATGAAATAGACTGCAAGCGCATAAAAGCAATCAGCTTTTTATCAGATGAAGAAAAAATGTTTCTTACCTGACGAACGGAAGAGATTAAGGAATCCCGCACGCCCCGGCGATTTTCTTATAGGCCTCGGCCGCGCCTTTCAAGTCGAATTTGTCGGCCAGCTTGCCGCCCTTAGCGGATACGGCCACCACCGCCATGGCGCCACCTTTTTGCATCATCTTCACAATCGCCTGATCGGTGGCCGAGGCGCGCGCCCAGGCCCCCTCGCCCGAGGTAAACAGGCTGAATTTTTCCTTGTTCAGGTTCAGAAGCAGCGCCTCCGAACCCTCTTTCAAAATCACCCCCGCGCCATAGCTGAACACCGGCGCCAGGTTTTCACCGGGGCGAAACGTGACCATCACATAGGCTTCGCGCGGAAGCGCGGGTTTTGCCTTGCCGGTTTTGACGGGTTTTTTGGGTTCCGGTTTTTCGATCGGATGCGCCACCATATAGCATACGGTTTGCTTCTTCTCGACCACGCGCAGCGCTTTCCACGCGCCAAAGCGGCCAAGGCCGTCCTCGGCGAAGGCGGGCGCGGCCATCAGCACGGCAAGAAAAAAAGGCACTAGGCCATAGGCGTTAGGCATTAGGAAAAAATAGAATAAAAAAATGGAGAAAGAGTGAAGTTAACAATTGTCCTAGTGCCTAAGGCCTAATACCTCCTACACGCACGGGCCTCTCCGCAAACTGGCCCAGGCTGATCATGCGGTCATAGATGGTAATCGCCCCCGCCACGCCCACATTGACGCAGAATTTGGCGGGAATTTTCACCAGATGGTCGCAACGCTTCACCAGCTCTTTGGAAAGCTCACCCTTCTCGGGCCCCAGCACATAGGCGCCGCGCAGCGGGTGGCGGAACGAGGGCAGCGCGGACGCGCTATCAATCAATTCCACCCCCACCAGCGTGCAATCGCGCGGCAGCACCAGATCTTTCACTTTTTTATAGCGGTAAAACGGCATATGCGCCGAGCCGCCCGAGGTATCGGTTCCTTCGACCTCGCGCATGTCGATGGCATCATTGATAGTGAAGAAAAAACTGGCGCCGAAGGCATGCGCCGAGCGCATCAGGTTGCCGAGATTGCCTGACTTGCTAATGCCTTCAACGCCTACTCCAAAATATCCACGCATGCTGTCTTTCGAAAGTAGTGAGTATTGAGTAGTGAGTATTGAGGAAGGACAGGTTTTTTCACTACTCACTACTCACTACTCACTACTCATCCCTCGCTCTTCTCCATATCGTCTTCAATCTGCCCCGCCAGGTCGCGCAGCATGTCGACGATATCGGCATGGCCCGCGACATCCACGCCGCGATTCACCGCGGCCTCGATCATCGCCACCGCCACATAGGGCGCCAAGGGGCCGGCCTCGGTCAGGGCCGCGGTCAAGTGCTTTTCGGCCGTCGCCAGCGCCTGTTCGAACAGGGCTTCGCCGCTGCCTTCAGGTTTCTTTTCCATGGCATTCTCCTTTTCCGGATGGCAAACTAACAAAACCCGCCTCTCCTGTCATCCCTCATGGCCAGCGAATATCCCGAACGCGAAGACCCCGGTTTTTACCAGCACTGGATCGACGAAAACGTGCGCTTTCACGACATCGACGCCTATAACCACGTCAACAACAACGTGATCGGCATTTATTTCGAAACGGCGCGCATGGCCTGGCTGGAACAATTTCAGCCCAAGGGCTGGCTGACCGCGGCGCATTTTGTGCTGGCCAAGGTGACGCTGGAATTTTTGCGCGAACTGAATTACCCGAACAAAATCCGCGTCGGCAGCCGCGTGCTGCGCATCGGCAATTCTTCAATGCTGCTGGCGGGCGGGGTGTTCTGCAAGGGCCAGTGCATGGCGCTGACCGAAAGTGTGTCGGTGTGGATCGGCAACAAAACCCGCAAGCCCGAGCGCATCCCCGACGCCATCCGCAAGGCGTATGAGGGGCATTAAGCGCGGTGCCAAAACAAGAAAAATCACCCCAGCGCATGCTGGGGTCCATGGCCGCCACCTTTCATCCCGATAGTTCTTTGCCATGGATGCCAGCCTTCGCTGGCATGACACGGCTTGCTGAAAAACCTTACTCCAACGCCAGCAGTAATCCCTTAAGGTAAGCACTCTCCGGCAGTTGCGGATGCAGCGGATGGTCCATATCGGCTCCGGTGCGGGCCAGAATTCGCGCGCGGCGCCCTGCATCGGCTACACCGTGAAGGCATTCCTCGTCGAACCGCTCGCGCAAAATGGCGTGGCTGCACGAAAACAAAAATAGAGAGCCGCCCGCCTCTACCCGCGCCGCGGAAAGCTTGGCCAGCTTGCGGTAGCCGCGCAAAGCCGCGCCCACGTCTTTTTTGCTGCGCGCGAAAGGTGGCGGATCGGCGATCACCACACCATAGGTTTCATCATTCTTGCCGAAAAAATCGAAAACATCTTCGGTCAGGAAGGTAACGCCCGGCACATTATTCTTTTTGGCCGCTTCTTCGGCCAAAGCCAGCGCGGGCTTCGAGGAGTCCACGCACAGCACGCTGGCCGCTCCCACCTTGGCCGCCAATAACCCGAAACCGCCCGAATGGCTGAAAAGATCAAGCACTTTGCGGCCGTTTGAGAGTTCCGCCGCCAAAGCGCGGTTGCGCCGCTGGTCGTAAAACCAGCCGGTTTTCTGGCCTTCCTGCAGATCGGCGAGGTAAACCACGCCGTTCTCGCGCAGTTCCACGCGCGCGGGAATGCTGCCTTTCAGAATTTCATTTTCCTGCGGCAATCCTTCCAGCACGCGGGCCGGCGCATCGCCGCGCAGCAGCACGGCACGCGGTGAAATCACCTCGTCCAGCGCCTGCAGAATATCGCGCCGTGCTTCATGCATCCCGGCGCTGTTGGCCTGTATCACCACCACGTCGCCGAAGCGATCCATAATCAAACCCGGCAAGCCATCGGCCTCGCTATGCGCCAGGCGGTAATATGGCTCGCTGAATAAAACTTCGCGCAGCGCCAGCGCCTGTTTCAGCCGCGCCTTCCAGAATGGCACGCCGATCTCTTCTTCCTCGCGCGTCAACACCCGCGCCGCGATCAAGCTATGCGGGTTGAAATGCGCCAGGGCGAAAAACCTTCCGCCCGCATTTTCCACCCGCACCACGCCGCCGGGCGGCAGGGTTTTGGCCGTTTCCATGGTGATTTCGTTGGAATAAATCCACGGATGGCCGTGAAGCAGCCTGGGGGGAAGTTTTGGAAGAATGATTGAAGGAAGCTTCATGAGGGTGATTAGGGGTTAGTTTTTAGTGATCAGTGAATGTGGAGTTTATTCCTTCCTGAAAACCAATCACTAAAAACCAATCACTTGTTTTCTTTTCTTACGGCGATGGGCTGCACGAATTGCAATTCCACGTCCCAGGGGAAATAAATCCAGGTGTCCTGGCTGACCTCGATGACGAAGCTGTCGACCAGCGGCTTGCCTTCCGGCTTGGCATAGACGCAGGCGTAATGCGCCTCGGGCAAAAGTTTTTTGATCAGCGTCAGGGTTTTGCCGGTATCGGCCAGGTCGTCCACCACGATCCAGCCCTTGCCGGTGCCCACTTTTTCCATCACCGGTTTCAGCAATTCCACGCCGCGCTGTTTCTGGTGGTCGTAAGAGGAAGTGCAGGCGGTTTCCACCAGCCGCACCTCCAGCTCGCGCGCGACAATCGCCGCCGGCACGAGGCCGCCGCGCGTGATCGCCACGATGCCCGTCCACGGGCCTTTTTCATTCAGGCGCCAGGCCAGCGCCTTGGCGTGGCGGTGCAGCTCTTCCCACGACACGGGGAACGGCTTCAACGAGGGATTTTCTTCGACCATAGCGCCAGCTTAAATCAAAAACTTGATGGCCACAAACCCGCCCACCACCAGCAGGGCAAAAAGCAGCAGCGCGGTTTCCAGGTGCTTTTCCAGAAAGCCGCGCACCTTTTCGCCATAAACATACAAAAGCCCCGCCACCAGGAAAAACCGCCCGGCACGCGCCACGAGGCTGGCCAAGGTGAACGTCAGCAGGTTCAGCTTCACCATGCCGCTTAAAATGGTCAGCACCTTGAACGGAAAAGGCGTGAGGCCCTTGATGAGAATGATCAGCGCGCCGTATTTCTGGAAAAACACTGAAAGCTTTTCATACCAGCCTTCCGCCCCGCCATAGAGGTTCAAAATCCAGCGGCCCGCCGTTTCATAAAAGAAAAATCCGATCGCATAACCGGCCAGCCCGCCCAGCACCGAGGCCACCGTGCAGATCAGGGCGAAGGTAAAGGCGCGTTTGCGGTCGGCCAGCGCCATCGGCACCAGCATCAGATCGGGCGGCAGCGGAAACACCGAGCTTTCGATAAACGCCACCGCCGCCAGCGCCGGCACGGCATAGCGCCCGGCGGCCTGAGCCATCATCCAGTGGTAAAGTTTTTTGAGCATTCCCCGCCGCGCCATCCCGGAAGCCGCGAAGCGGCTATCCGGGATCCCATTTTATTCCTTTTTCTAGAAACCAAACGGGATCCCGGCTCTTCCGCCTCCGCTCTTCGAGCTTCGGCGGACTGGTTTTAGACAAGACCCGCCGTAGCCTTGGCGAAGGCGGGCGCTAGCTCGGCCGGGATGACATTCCGGATTAATTCGCAAAATTTACGGCGTTGTTGGGGCCGGAGGCGGTGCGCCGGTGGCGGCTGCGGCCGGCTGGCCCGGCTTGAAATTGGGATTCACCTTAATGCCCGCCTTAGCCAGGCGCGCCAGGATGTCCTTGGCGTTGGCATTGCCCCCATCGGCCAGCTTCTGCGTGCCGATGGCGACGGCATTCAGCTGGTCCATCATTTTCTTGCCCTGCTCCAGGCCCTTGTCGACCTGGACCATGTTGCCGTCCATCTGCGTTTTGGCCTTGGACAGCGCCACGCGGTCGGTCAGCGCCTGCGTCAACTGAAACAGGGCGAAAAGCACCAGGGCAATGGCCAGAATGGTCACCGACTTGTGGGCGTGAGGATAGTTGGGATCGGATGTTTCAGGCGGCAGCATGGAAAAACCTCGGGTTGAAGGATTTAAGGATTGGCGGGAGCAGGAGGCGCCGCCGGAGCGGGGGCGGCCTTGGCCGGATTCAGTTCCACCTTGATGTTATTCTGCGAAAGCAGGTTACGGATCTGGTCATCCTTGCGCACCACCGCCGCGGTGCCCAGGGCCTGCAGCAGGCTTTGATAGATGTTTCCAAACACCTGGTCCTGTTGCAGCTTGGTATTCTTCTGCGTGATCTCCTGCTGCATGCCGATGATATCCATCTGCAGCCAGCGGTTCGAGGCGATCAGCGCCATGTTGAAAAGGAACAGCACCAGCACCGCAAGGCTGATGACAAAGGTGCCGCGGCCGCAGACAAAACCCAGATAGCGGCAGGCGGAATCGCTGGAACAGGAAGGATCGTTTTTCATGACCGGGAAATCCTACGATAGACGAGGCGAAAGGAAGGGTTCATTCGTTAACACGGAGGGCCGGGGGATGCAAGAACACCCATGGATGCAGATGATTCGCTGCCGTTACCTTCGCGAAATGTCCATTCCGCCTTCGCTAAAAAGCATGGATGGACCCGAAAAAAAGAAGCCCTGGAAGGGGCCTCTTTCCATCAAGGGAAGAAAAATTGTCGATTACCGGACAGGCGCTCGCGGTGCTTGGGCGACGGCCGGGGTCCTGCCGCGAACCGGCTTAAGCTTAGGTACAGCTGTTCCATCAGGATCCTTTCCAGCGCCGTATTGCTCACCCGCGCGTTGAGCCAAGACCCGTGTTCGCGGATTAGCTAATTCAGCTGCGAGCAGACTGTTTCTGAGTGCATCGGCTACACCCGCCAAACCTTCGGCACGATGTCCGGTGACATTCATGGCGCGAAAGGTTCTTTCGCCAGTTGCTACAATTTCCTCGCGCATTAGTGCCATGACTTGCCTCCCAGCCTTTTAATCGTCTCCAGGGCAGCTTTCATGTTCGGAAAACCTTGCATGCCTTCGCCGACCAGATCTTCGGGATCGGGTTCCAGCTTCGGATCCACCGGCTCAAGAACGGCGTAGTAGCGTTCCCACATCTCTTTAAGAATATCTTTGATCTTGGCTTGATCTTCTGCGCTGGAAACCGCGGCGATTTCTTCCAGCTCGTGAAAAGCTTGGGCCAGGTGAAATTCCATCTCTCCAACCACCGCCTGATCGCAGTGATAGCGTTTGAATTCTTCGTCCAAGCCCTGGCTAATGGAATTCAGCGCCGGCCAATGGTCGCCCACGGGGCCCATTTCATGGCCTGCAATCATCAGGCCGTTTTTCATGGTCTTAAGAAGGGTTTCATCATCCATAATATCTGCTCCTCCAGCTATACCAGGCTCTTGGCGGCCCTTTCCCATTCATGGCCACACCCTAGCACAGAATCCATGAAAGTAATTCATGATTGTAATTCTGGAAGCAAAAAATATCAATATTATCAGTAACCAATTGGTAACTTCATGGGTTATTTCATGGTTAATAATCAGTTAATACTGTGAATTAATAAATAAATACTTGAAAATATATTTGTATACTTAGAAAAAATCGTAAAAACGTAAAGTAATATTCGTAACGAGTCAGAATATCATCCCCGGCTGACAAGTACTGTTGCCTTTCGGCACCACCCTTCCCGTTTTTATTCTTGGCGGCGGAAGGGTCCGAAAAACAGCAAACCGCTGACTCGAAAAGACAATCCACCACAGAACAGAATGCATGACCAAAGCCTTACCAAAAAGAATTCGGATTCAATACTGACTCATTCCAAAAAACCCTGATTTTCCCGCGCAGTAAAGCAATCTTAGGTTTTTTTCATCATAAATAGGCATGGATCAAAAAGCTTCTTGATCCGTGCCGTATCTCCGCGACCCGCCTACGCATAAAGCTTCGGCGGGTTGTAAAAACGGTCCGCCATAGCTCGCAAGAGCGACGGCGGAAAGCGGGGATCTCTTTCTATTTGAATCCGATGTTCCAGCTCCCCATTTTCCGCAACGGCGTTCCGAACGCTGCGTCGCTGACCGAGATTCTCCGCAACACGGCGGTGTTGGCCAGCGTGGCGCTGGTCGCCGTGTTGATTCCCTATCTGCTGATCGTGGCCAGCCACGCCACGCCGGGGCAGGCGGGATTTTCAGTGGCCGCCTGGCTGGGGGTTGAGCCCGCGCTGACCATCGGCACTTTCCTTGGCATCATCACCGCTTCCTTCATCTATCTGCTGACCACCTGGTTCGCGATGCGCGACCGCAGCCAGGTCTATCTGATGCTGATGTTGCTGTGCCTGATGTCCTATATGGCGGTGGGCTCGGGCTATCTCGACCGCTTCGCCATGAACCCGCTGGTGATCCTGTTTATGCGCCAGGCTTCGCTGATCCTTTTTTATCTGTTCAGCACCATCTTCACGATCATTTACCTGGAACTCGATGCCATCCGCCTGCCCATCCGGCATGTGCTGTATGCCGTAACCGGCCTTTTGGCCCTGACTCTTCTCATGGCGGCGATCGATATCCAATTCGTGCGGGGCTTCATGCCCTATGTGGGGTTGATTGTGCTGTTCTTCCTGGTGGTGGCCGGGTTGAACGCCGTGCTGCTGCGCGTGGGCGGAAGCCTGGCGCATGTGGCCGCCTTCGGCGTGGTGTTTCTGGGCACACTGGCCGACATTGCGCTGAACTGGCGCGAGGGATTTTCCGCTCCTGGCAGCGGCGACATCCGTGCCATCGCCTATGCCCTTTGTTCGATGCTGTTCGCCGTGGTGATCGCCAGCCAATTCGCGCGCCGCCAGGAAATGAAGGAACGCGAGCTGGCCACCAGCAACGAGCGCTTCCGCATGGCGGCGCTGGGCTCGAACGAAGGCCTGTTCGACCTCGATTTCCTGCGCAAGGAAAATTATTTCTCCGACCGCTTCCGCCGCATCCTGGGCGTGAATCTGGCCACGCAGAAAAGCCCGGTGAAGGCCTGGCTGAGTCTGATTCACTCCGAAGACCGCATGCGTTTCCGCCGCACTTTGGCCAGCTTCCGGCGCGACAAAACCCGCAACACCCTGACCCTGGATGCACGCATCAACCGCCCCGACCGCAAAACCGTGTGGATCAGCACCACCGGCGTAGCGGTGCGCAACGAGGCTGGCCGCATCGTGCGTCTGGTGGGATCGGTCGGTGACGTAACGGAAAAAAAGCGCGCCGAAATGCGCCTGCGCACTTCGGAAATGCGTTTCCGCTCCATCACCGAGGCCCACCCGGTACCGGTGCTGATTGCCACCCTGCATGAAGGCGAAATTGTTTTCGCCAGCCCCGGTTGCCAAGCCGCGCTGCAGCTGCCGGTGGAAAATCTTCAAGGACGCACCCTGGGCGACTTCTTCGACAATGGCGATATCTTGCGCGAGCTGCTGCTGGAAGTGCAGCAGAAAGGACGCCTGGATCTGAAGGAAGTGGTCATCAAGCGCGCCGACAACACCCGCTTTCCGGCGGCGATTTCCGCCCGGCCGATTCATTACGAGCGCCGCCCCTGCGCCGTGTTCGGCCTGTATGACATCAGCGAGCGCAAAACCGCCGAGGCCCGCGTTAAGGAAACCGAAGCCGCCCTGCAGCAAAGTGAAAAGCTGGCGGCGCTGGGCGGTCTTCTGGCCGGCGTGGCGCATGAATTGAATAATCCCTTGTCGGTCATCGTCGGCCAGGCGGCGCTGCTGAAAGAATCCGCGCCCGAGCCGAAAATCCTGCAGCGCGCCGACAAAATCCGCACCGCCGGCGAGCGCTGCTCGCGCATCGTGCGCAGCTTCCTGGCGCTGGCGCGGCGCAAGCCCACCGAACGCAAGCCGGTGGCCATCAACACCCTGATCGAGGAATCCCTCGAACTCGTGGCCTTCCAGCTGCGCACCGACAATATCGAGCTGCGCCGCAAGCTGGACGCCACCCTGCCCGCGGCGCTGGCCGACAGCGACCAGATGATTCAGGTCATCACCAACCTGGTCATCAACGCCAAGCAGGTGCTGGCCGAACGCCCCGCGCCGCGCATCATCGAGGTTGAAACCTGGCACCGCGATGCCGAGGGCGGAAACGAGGCCACGGTCTATGTAGCCGTCAGCGACAACGGCACGGGCGTGCCCAAGGAAATCGTTCACCGCATTTTCGAACCCTTCTTCACCACCAAGCCCGCCGGCGCCGGAACCGGCGTGGGCTTAAGCCTGTGCCACAGCGTGATCGAAACCCATGGCGGGCGCATCTGGGTGGAAGATGCCGTTGGCGGCGGCGCGCGTTTCGTGTTCACCTTGCCGGTCAGCAACAAGGCTTTCGCGCGCGACAACATGGAAGCCATGGTCGAAGGCGCCCCCGCCAAAGCACCCCCCATGCGCATTCTGGTGGTGGATGACGAGGTCGAGCTGGCGCAGACCCTGTGTGACATCCTGACTCCCGACGGCCACCAGACGGCCATCGCCGATAACGGCAAGCGGGCGCTGGAGATGCTGAAAGAGCGCGATTACGACCTGGTGATCAGCGACCTGCGCATGCCGGTCATGGACGGGCCCACGCTGTATCGCACGCTTGAGAAAACCATGCCGCGCTATATGCAACGCATTCTTTTCGTCACCGGCGACACCCTCAGCCTGCCGGTGCGGGAATTCCTGCACTCTTATTCGCTTGACGTGATCGAGAAACCCTACTCCCCTGAGGAAGTGCGCCGGGCGATCGCCATCTACCTGCGCGACAACAAGCGCCGCCACCGCGGCAAGGGCGAAGAAGCCCGCGCCCCTCTGTCCTGAAAGCCATGAGCAAACCTCGCCTTCTCATTGTTGACGACGAACCCGACATTTGCGAGCTGATCGCCGATGTCGCCGAGGCGCGTGGCTTCGAAACCAAAAGGATCACCGATCCCACGCTGGTGGAAGCCGCGCTGCAGGAATTTTCGCCCGACGCGCTGATGATGGATCTGATGATGCCAGGCATCGACGGGGTCGAGCTACTGCGCAATCTGGGCGAGGCGCTGAAGGGCCGCGCCGTGGTGCTGATGAGCGGCCATGATTCCCGCGTGCTGAATTCGGCCAAGCGCCTGGGTTCGGCGCACGGCATCAACGTGATCGCGGCGCAGGAAAAGCCGCTGGAGATCGAGGCGCTACGCGCCACGCTCGACAAACTGCTGCAGGCCCGCGAAACGCGCGCCGAAAAACAGGCTGCCGTGCCCGACGGCCAGGGCCAGGATATCGTGCTGTGTTACCAGCCGATCGCCGAAATGGAATCCGGCCGCATCAAGGGCCTTGAGGCGCTGGTGCGCATGCGGCACGCCCAAGGCCTGCTGACTCCCGACATGTTCTTAAGCAAGCTGGATGAAACCGGCATGAAAAGCCTTACCCAGCGCGTGATGCAGATCGCCGTGGGCGACGCCGCCGCCCTGCAAGCCAGCGGCTTCCCGCTGGCCGTGTCGATCAACATGACGGTTGGCACACTGATCGACCTGGCCGTACCCGACCAGCTGGAACAACTGTGCCGCGCCAACAACCTGGCGCCCGAAAAAATCAACATCGAAGTCACCGAAGGCGAGGCCATGCGCGAAGTGCGCAAGGTGATGGACGTGCTCACCCGCCTGCGCCTGCGCGGCTTCGGCCTGGCGATTGATGATTTCGGCACGGGCTATTCATCCTTGCGCGAACTTCAGCGCCTGCCTTTCGGCGTGATGAAGATGGACAAAAGCTTCGTGCTCGACATGGCCGAAAATCGCGATAGCCAGACCATTGCCCACACCGTCATCGATCTGGGTCACAACCTGTCGCTGAAAGTGGTGGCGGAAGGGATTGAAAGCCTGCGCGTGTGGAATTTGCTGAAAGAACGCAAATGCGACCTGGCACAGGGCTATTTCATCGCCAAGCCGCTGCCCCTGCCCGAGCTGATGGCCTGGCTGACCGCCAATAAGGGCGTGTTTACGCCTTAGAACCCCTCCGGCCATTTTCGCGCACCGTGAAAAACAGCCAAGATTTCCACGCGCTCGTCGCACACGCGGTAAGGCACGATAAAGGGCGTGGCCGTAACCACCAGTTCACGCGTCCCCGCCACGCGCCCCGCCCGGCCCAGATGCGGATATTGGGCAAGGCTTTCAGCTTGCGCAAAAACCCGCTCTACGATTTGCGCGGCAGCGAGTGGGTTATCCTTGGCGATACAGTCAACAACGGCCTCAAGATCACGGAGAGCGGGGCGCGTCCATGCGATTTTCATTTGAGGAAAAATTTTTCTTTCAGGCGCTGGATATCCTTGGCCGAGGCAAAATCACCTTTATTGGCGGCGGCAAGGCCTTTCTCGATTTTTTCCACTTGCCAGGCGTTCAGGGCCACATAATCCTGCACGGCCTGGGTCACCAGCCAGTTGCGTGGGCGCTCCGTCTTCTCGGCCAAGCCGTCAAGCGCCTGCAACGTGCGTTTATCCAGGCGCACCGTAAAAGCGGCGGAAGGGGGGGATTCTGCATTCTGGGTCATACTGGTTCTCTTAGGTTCTTTTGTATTCTATACGAACCATGGAATTATGCAAGTTTATTTTGCGCCAAATAACCCTATATTTCTGATCCCTGGTAACTGACCTCTGATCCCTGAAATGCCCATCTCCACGCCCCTGTTCGACATGCTGCACGAGCTGCTTGACGAAGCCAAGAAGGCCGGCGCCTCGGCCACCGACGCCGTGGCTGCGGTCAGCACCAGCCTTTCCGCCACCCTGCGCAACGGCGCGCTGAGTGACCTGGAACGCAGCGAGGGGAAAGAAATCAGCCTGCGCGTGCTGGTTGGCAAGCGGCAGGCCTCGCTGGCCACCAGCGACGTGGACCATAAAACTTTCCGCGAGCTGGCCGAGCGCGCCGTGGCCACCGCCCGCCTTGCCCCCGAAGATCCTTATGCCGGCCTGCCCGAAATTGAAGAATGCGCCTTGCTGATCGCCGACCTTGACCTGCTCGACACGCACGCGCCCAACGCCGAAGACCTCATCGAAAAAGCCCGCGTCATGGAAGAAGCCGCGCGCGAAAATCCCGCCATCGCCCAGGTCGAGGAAAGCGCCGCCAGCGCCAGCCAGAGCAGCGCCGCCTATCTGGCCAGCAACGGCTTTGCCGGATCGGCGCGCTCCAGCATGCATTCGCTTTACGTTACGCCCATCGCCGGCGAGAGCACCAATATGGTGCGCGATTACGATCAGGCCCTGGCCCATCACGCCGCCGATCTGCGCACGCCGCAGGAAGTGGGGCAACTCGCCGCCTCGCGTACCGCCCTGCGCCGCAACGCGCGCAAAATGCCTTCGGCCAGGGTGCCGGTGGTGTTTTCCTCGCGCAATGCCGGATCGCTTTTGCGCACGCTGCTTTCCGCCATCAACGGCCAGGCCGTGGCGCGGCGCACCAGCTTCCTGATGGAAAGCCTTGGCCAGGATATTTTCTCGCCCGCCGTCACGGTGATCGACGATCCTTCTATGGCGCGCGGCCTGCGCTCGCGTAGCTTTGATGGCGAGGGCCTCCCTTGCGAAAAACGCGCGCTGGTGGAAAAAGGGAAACTGAATCACTTTCTGCTTAATCTTTCCGCCGCGCGGCAACTGAAAATGAAAAGCACCGGCCATGCCGGGCGCGAGGCCGGCGGCCCGCCCGGCATTTCGGCCAGCAACGTCTATATCGAAAACGGCGCCGTATCGCCCGAGGCGCTGATCACCGACATCAAATCCGGCTTTCTGGTTACCGACACCATGGGCTTTGGCGTGAACACCCTGACCGGCGATTTCAGCCAGGGCGCGCTGGGCTTCTGGATC
>JACQAB010000012.1 GCA_016195205.1 Pseudomonadota bacterium | reverse complement strand
ATTATCCTGGCCGATGAAATCAGCCCCGATAACTGCCGGCTGTGGGACGTGAAAACCAATGAAAAGCTGGACAAGGACCGTTTTCGCCAAGATCTTGGCAAAGTCGCCGAGGCTTACCAGGAAGTGGCGCGGCGGCTGGGCATCCTGCCCGAAGGCACCCATGAAACGGAGAAAAGCAAATGAAAGCCCGCATCGACGTGATTCTTAAAGACGGCGTGCTGGACCCCCAGGGCAAAGCGATTCACCAGGCCTTGCGCCACCTTGGATTCGAGAAAGTCCGCGAGGTCCGTCAAGGCAAGGTGATTGAGATTGACCTTGATGAAACCGACAAAAACCGAGCACTTTCCGGCCTTAAAACCATGAGCGAAAAGCTTCTGGCCAATCAGGTGATTGAAAACTACCGTATAACACTTCAAGATTGAGTCCCCGCCCTTTTTTCGGTTCTCCCAAATGGCCTCACGTTTTTCCTTCCTCAGGTTTCTATTGCCCCTGGCGCTGCTTGCGCCGCTGGGCGGCTGCATCTGGCTTGGTGAGTACGGCTCACTCGACGAAGACGTACAGGCGCCCACCCCAGACGAACAGAAGCTCGCCGAAATGAACCGCTTTCCGTATGAAGGCATGGCGCCCGAAGCTCCGCCGCCGCCGCCCATGGAATTTCAACCGCCCCAGCCCTCCCCCGGCGATGAGTATGCCTGGCGGCCAGGCCACTTCGAATATGTCGACCTGAAGGGTTACGTGTGGCATGGCGGCTATTGGATCCGCAAACCAGCCTTTACCGCCGTCTGGAAACCAGACTTCTGGATCCACCACACCTACGGCTGGTCGTTGGTTCCTGGACATTGGGAATGATGAGGTCCATTCGCGTAAGGCCTAAAACAATAAGAGAAACGTCATCCCAGCGCATGCTGGGATCCATGGCAACCGCCTCTCTACCCGATAGGTTTCTGCCATGGATGCCAGCCTGCGCTGGCATGACATTGCTGTTTGTTTTGCTATTTGCTTCACCCGCCGCCGCCGAGCCCAAAACCTATATGTCGCAAGAGGGTCAGGTGAACTCACTGCTGATCTTCGAGCAAACCGGCTTTGCCCGGGTTTACGGCATTTTCACCAAGGGCCTGGCCCGCTTCTTCTATGACGATGCGCTGAAAACCGTGGACGGGTTGAAGCTGGCCATGCTGGCCAACAGCTTCGCCACCGCCTCGCCGGTGCTGCGCGATGACATGAGCGGGCACGGCGCCTATGACCCCGACAGCGAGCGGGAAATTGCCTTCGTCCAGAACGAGGTGGCGCGCTTCGAAAACGGCAAGGCGAAAATCAAAGGCCAGCTGGTGATCAACAACATCCGCAAAAACGTGGTGGCCGATGCCGACCTTAACAAGTTTGGCCGCATCAGCGAAACCACCCATGTGATGGAAGAAGGCAAGGAAACCCTTGGCTTCTCCTTCCACCTTTCCTTTAAACGCAGCGAATTTTCGATGAGCGCCGACAGCACCACCACCCCCTTTAATGACGACGTGGTGCTGATGGTTGATATTATTGGGCAGAACTAGGGTTTTTTCTCACAACCTTCCCCTTGTAACCTCCTGCTTTTCTCATTATTTATGGCGCATCGAAGGAGGCTGATTCCTTGGCACTGCGCGCATCCGTCATCGTTTTTCCGGGGTCGAACTGCGACCGCGATGTGATGGTGGCGCTAACGCAGGCCAGCGGCAAGGCGCCCAACATGATTTGGCATGCCGACACCACCCTGCCCGCTTCCGATCTTATCGTTATCCCCGGCGGCTTCTCCTATGGCGACTACCTGCGCACGGGGGCCATGGCCGCCCATTCGCCTATTATGAATGAGGTGATTGCCCAGGCTAAAAAAGGCGTGCGTGTTCTGGGCATCTGTAACGGCTTTCAAATTCTGTGCGAAACGCAACTGTTGCCCGGCGTGCTGCTGCGGAATAAATCCCTGAAATTCGTGTGCCGCCACGTACCCATGGAAGTGGCCAACACCGACAGTGACTTCACCCGCGCCTATCAGAAGGGCCAGGTTTTAAGCATTCCCATCGCCCATGGCGACGGCAATTACTTCGCCGATGATGCCACGCTGAAACGGCTGGAAGACAAGGGCCAGATCGCCCTGCGCTATTGCGACAACCCGAACGGCGCGGCGCGGAACATTGCCGGCATTTTTAACGAAAGCCGCAGCATTATGGGGCTGATGCCGCATCCGGAACGCGCGGCCGATCCACTGCTGGGTTCCACCGACGGACAGGGGGTTTTCAAATCGCTAGTGGAGTCTTTGGCGTAGCCTAGGTTAAGGGCCCCGGTGACACGAGGAGAGCAGGCGCTGAGCGCGGATTTGGGGCTATCCATGGCATTTGAAACACCGCCTCCAAGGCTCCCCCAAAAACCCGAAACTTTTTTGAAAGCGTTTGATAACT
>JACQAB010000142.1 GCA_016195205.1 Pseudomonadota bacterium | reverse complement strand
TTTTTAGAAAACGTGGGATTTTTCGTCTTCCTGCTCGGCCATGCGCTGCGCTTTTTCCACGCGCTTGATCATCATGTCGCGCTTCAGCTTCGACACGTAATCCACGAACAGCACGCCGTTTAAATGGTCGATTTCGTGCTGAATGCAGGAAGACAGCAGTTCTTCGGCTTCCAGTTCCTGCCGCTTGCCCTCAGGGTCAACATAAGCCACGCGCACCTTTTTGGGCCGGGTGACCTCGGCAAACTGGCCGGGAATGGAAAGGCAGCCTTCGTTATAGGTGAAGGTTTCCTCCGATTTCCACAGGATTTCCGGGTTGGCCATCAGCAGCGCGCCGCCGGTTTTCTGCTCATCCGCCACGTCCATGACAATCACGCGGCGCAACTCGCCCACCTGCGGCGCGGCCAGGCCGATGCCGCGGTTTTCATACATCGCTTCCAGCATGGCATGCATGAAAAGCGAGGTGTCCTTGTCCATGGCCGGAACGGCTTGCGCCACCTTGCGCAACACGGGATCGGGTACGATGCGGAGTTTCAGGCCCATGGGCTTAATTTAGCTGTTTCCCGTTAAAAAACCATGTCATCCCGGGCAAGCGACCTCCGCGCATGCGGAGGAAGCGCGACCCGGGATCCCATTTTATTAATTTTTCAAAAGAAAACAAATGGGATCCCGGCTCTCCCCCGCATCAAGTGCGGGGTCGGCCGGGATGACAACTCCTTTTAACCAGCGCCTTTCCGTGAGATGCACGGCAATTCGGCTTCATCCTCTTCACCTTCCGAAGCAGGCAAAGAAAGCGGCCGGGTGACGATTTCCAGCGGCTCCAGCACGTCCATTTCCTTTTCCATCTGAATGCCGTATTCGCCCAGCTTGCGCGCGCGCGTTAAAGCGCGGCTTTCAAAGGTGCCCACCGCCTCGTTATAGGATTTCACGCTGCGGCCCAAGGCCTCGCCCACCTTGCGGAAATGGTCGGTGAAAACATGCAGGGTTTCGAACAACTCCTTGCCCAGCCGGGCGATGACGCGGGCATGCTCGGCCTGGCGTTCCTGGCGCCAGGCGCGCTCCACCGTGCGCAGCAGGGCGATCAGATTCAGCGGCGTCGCCAAAATCACCCGGCTTTCGAAGGCGAAATCGAACAACTCGGGCTGCTGCTGCAGGGCGACGGAAAGGAAATGTTCGCCCGGCATGAACAGCACGACAAAGTCGGGCGTCATCTCAAACTGTTGCCAATAGGTTTTGGCGCTGAGTTTTTTGATGTGCTCGCGCAGCGCCGCGGCGTGGCGTTCGCGGTTTTGTGCCAGGGCCTCATCGGTTTCGGCGATATCCAGCAGCGCATCCAGCGGCGTTTTGCAGTCGATCACAATCTGCCGCCCGCCGGGAATTTTCACCACCACGTCAGGGCGCAACCGGCTGTTATCGCCCGTTTCGCTGACCTGCTCGATAAAATCGCAATGCTCCATCATCCCCGCCATTTCCATGACGCGGCGAAGCTGCATTTCCCCCCAGCGGCCACGCCCTTCGGGACGGCGCAAAGCCTGTTTTAACTGCGTGGTTTCCTGGCGAAGCTGCTGCTGCACCTGCACCAGGCTGGATAAATGCTCGCGCAAGCCTTCATAGGCGCCAGCGCGAAGTTTTTCCATTTCGCGGTTATGCGTATCCAGCTTGTCCAGCTTTTCCTGAAAAGGTTTCAGTACATCCGTCATGTGCTGGGTGCGTTTTTCAAGGTCGTGGCGCACGCCTTCCTGCTCGCGCGCCAGCACGTTTTTGGCCAAGTCAAGGAACTGGTCGTTGTTGGCGCGCAAGGCCTCGGCCGACAGAGCGCGGAAGGTGTCCTTGGCCTGGGCGCGCGAAATTTTCTGCATCAGCAGCGCCGCGCCAAAACCTAGCGCCAGCCCAAGAATGAAAATAAGAATGCTTTCCATGCGTCACTCAAACCGGATATCGGAAAACTCCTGGCTTTTTTCATAAAAGCCGTAGGCGCGAGTATAGGCGTTTTCCAGGTTTTTCACAAACTGATGCGTGTTAAAAAGCAATAATTCTGTCCGGTTTTGCAGCCGCTTACGGGCGGGTTCCAGGCTTTGAGGCCGAGCCAGAATTTCACGGATTTTGGCTTCGTAAACGGAAAGCGAGGGGGTGACAAAATCAGGCAGCCCCGCCGCCTTCAGCAGGCTGGCGGAAACGCGCGCGGCAAAGCTTTGCCCCTGCAGCGCCACCACCGGCGCCCCGGCCCAAAGCGCATCGCTGGTGGTGGTGTGCCCGCCATAGGGTGACGTATCCAGCACCAGATCCGCCGCGCGATAACGGGCAAGGTGCTCAGCCTGCGGAAGTTTCGGCGCAAAGATAAGCCGGGCAGGATCAACCGCGCGCGCTTTCGCCTCGGCCTGCAATTGCGAAACAGCTTCTTCATGCGTGGCGAAAAGCCACAGCACCGTTTGCGCATCGTTGCACATCACGCTCATCCACACGCTGAAGATTTGCGGGGTGATTTTGTAAACCTGGTTGAAACAGCACAGCACGAAAGCTTCTTCGGGCAATCCGTATTCCGCGCGGGTTTTGACGTCGGCCACGGGCCGCTGCCGGTCGTTGATTTGATAACTGCCCGGCATGAACACGATTTTTTCCGGATACTGCGCGCGCAGTTCGGGCGGAACCAGCGTGGCATCGGCGATGGTGTAATCCACAAAATCCGCGCCCATGCTACCCGGATAGCCCAGCCATTCCATAATCACCGGCGCGGGCCGCGCCGCCAGCACTTCGGGCATGCCGCCGCGGGTGTAGCCTTTCAGATCAACCAGAACCTGGATGCGGTCACGGAAAATGCGCTCAGCCACCGCGGCGGGCGGCGGGCCGCCGCATTCCATCCAATGCTCGGCCCCCTGTTTCAGCCGCGCGCGGATGGGCGCGTCGTCCTGCGGGCCATAGGAATAAACGAACACTTCAAAATTCGCGCGGTCATGCAAGGCAAAAAGCTCAGCAATTAAATGACTGGTGGCATGCTCATGAAAATCGCATGACAGATAGCCGATGCGCAGGCGGTCTTCCTTTTTGGGCTTAGCTTCGTAACGTGAAACAGGTTTCACCTGCTCTGAGGCACGGCGAACGATGGCCAGATGCTGCGCCGGATCTTCCACGAAAATCGGCGCCAGCGCGGCGGTGATTTTACCGGGCGCAAGCGGCGGCACATCCCACAACGCAAGCTGGCGTTGCGTGACGGCGATGGCCCCTTCAAGCCCGGCATCGGGTTTCAGGCTTTGCGCTTTTTCAAAAGCCTCCAGCGCCGCACGGAGATGGCCTTCGTTGCGCAGAATATGCCCATAGGTGGCCCACAGCGGCGCCTGGGTGGGTGCTATTTCCACCAGCCGGGCGTAAAGCGGCTGGGCCTCGGCCATGCGGCCACGGCTGACGTAAAAAACGGCAAGGTTGTGCAGGATGTCGCCCTGTTCGGGCCGCAGGGCATGGGCACTGGAAAGCAGTTTTTCCGCCAGGGCGTGGTCACCAAGGTTTTGTTTGATAAGCCCGGCCAGATGCAGGAAATTCACATTGCCGGGATGTTCAGCCAGTACGTTTTCGGCGGCTTGGTCGGCCTCGCGCAACCGCCCGGCCTGAAACAGGCCCGAGATTTTGTCGAAAACCGTGCGCAGGTTCTGCTTTGCTGAAGCTTGTTGGGGCATGCGACAAATTACCCCGCGGCTGGATTTAATCCAAGCGTTTAGGCGACTTGCAGCGCCGTACCAGCTTCTACATGCCCTGGCGTACCGGCTACTGTGGTGATGCCGCCGGGTTGACGCTGAAGCGCCGCCGCTGCGTCTTCCCCAAGCGAGGAACACAAGCCTACCCATGGCTTTACGGAGACCGGATTAGGCACTACCGGAGACGATGAAAACAGCACCTTTGCCTGCTCCCGCACAAAAGTTACGAGGAGAGGATGTCCACCTTCCGGTTGCGCGGCAAGTAACGCGCAAAAGCGCCGCGAATTTGCTATCGCAACGTTGGACCTAGGCGGAAGTTTTGTGCGTAAAACATTTTTTCTAGCCATATAAAAACTCCTTATGAAAAATCGCAGGCAATATACCTAATTAAGGTGAAAATAAAAACACAATAAGAGTCGGATTGAGTCCGTTGTTTATCCACGGAAAAGACAGTTAATTCCGCCTACGAATTCGAAAGCTCGCTGCTTTTCTGCTGCAAAAGGCGCAGGAGGGCGTCGGCCCCGTCACGGCGCAGGATCGAGCCAAATTCCGAACGGCGGGTGGCCATTTCGGAAATGGTGCCGTTCACATACACATCTTTCACCCGACACTTCGAACTGCTCGCCGCCATAGCGCGGGAAGCGATTGGCGTAGTTCGAAATGCTGAAGGTATGGAAGGCGCTGGCCAGCTGCTTTTGCTGCTGCGGGGTGGCCTCGGTCCATGAAGGGCCCGCGGCGGTGCGCATCATTTCATCCAGGTTAAAACTGCGTTCCATGGCGGTTTGCAGCTTGGCATAGCGCCCGCTGAAACCCAAGCGGTCGCCCTGCTTCATGGTTTCGGTGAGCTGGTCATAGAACTGGCGTACCACCTGGGTAGCGGCACTCCCCGCCCCGGCCGGCGGAGTGGCCATTTCCGCCATCGAGCGGGTATGAGCGGCGGCCGTCACCAATTTTGGCTCTTCGACCACTGGAACGGCGCTGAGCGACACTGGAGGTTTAACCGCGGCGGTTTTCACCGGCGCTTTTTTCGCGACGGTTTTCACGGCGGATTTCGCCTTGGTCTTGGATTGCTGAACTGTTTTTTTGGAAGATTTCTTCTGGACGGTTTTCTTTTTAACAACAGTTTTCGCCGGGGCTACTGCCGGAGCCGGTGTGGCGGCAGGAGGCGCCGTTACCGTTATTACCATGGCGTCTTCGGCGCGCGAAACGCCGGGCAACGCCGCGCCAGCAACGGCAAGAAGAGCGATCAGAGAAAAAACAAGGGGGCGCGTAATCATGGTGTCCTCTATATTCCTTTTTAGCATGTCAATTATGAGGCAAAAAACCTTTTAAGCCCCCGCGGCTTTCGCTTTTATGCGCAGGGCCGTTTCGCCCAAGGCTTCCAAGGCCTTAGCCACGATCTGCGCGGCATTCAGCCCCGCCTGATCGTATTGCTTCACCGGGTTGTCATGATCCTGGAAAATATCGGGCAGAGTCATGACGCGAATCTTCAAGCCACGGTCCATGAAGCCTTCATTCGCCAGGTATTGCATCACATGCGCGCCAAAGCCGCCCACCGCGCCTTCCTCGATGGTAATGACCACTTCATGTTCGGCCGCCAGCTCACGCACCAGTTTTTCATCCAGCGGCTTGGCAAAGCGCATATCGGCCACGGTGGTGGATAGGCCATAGGTGGCAAGCTCATCCGCGGCCTTCACGCATTCGGCCAAGCGCGTGCCTAGATTCAGAATGGCCACCGCCGTGCCTTCGCGCATGATGCGGCCCTTGCCCAGCGCCAGCACCTGCCCGCGTTCCGGCAGTTTGAGGCCCATGCCTTCGCCGCGCGGATAGCGCACCGCACTGGGGCCTTCGTTATAAGCGGCCGACGTGGCCACCATATGCATCAGTTCAACTTCATCCGCCGCCGCCATGATCATGAAATTGGGCAGGCAGCCCAGATAAGCCAGATCGAACGATCCGGCATGGGTGCAGCCATCGGCGCCCACCAGGCCGGCGCGGTCCATCATGAAGCGCACCGGCAGGTTCTGAATCGCCACGTCATGCACCACCTGGTCATAGGCGCGCTGCAGGAAGGTGGAATAAATCACCGCAAAGGGCTTCAGCCCCTCGGTGGCAAGGCCCGCAGCAAACGTCACCGCGTGCTGTTCGGCAATGCCTACATCAAACGTGCGGTCGGGAAAACGCTTGCCAAAAATATCCACGCCCGTGCCCGACGGCATGGCCGCCGTGACGGCGACGATTTTTTCATCCACCTCGGCTTCCTTGATCAGCGCTTCGGCAAAAACCTTGGTATAGGTCGGCGCGCCGGGTTTGGGTTTGATTTGCTCACCCGTAATAACGTCGAACTTGTTCACCGCATGGCATTTGTCGGCGGCGGCCAAGGCCGGACCGAAGCCCTTGCCCTTCTGCGTCACCACATGAATAAGAACCGGGCCGGGATCCACATCGTTCTTCACGTTTTCCAGAACCGGCAGCAGATGATCCAGATTATGGCCGTCGATGGGGCCGATGTAATAAAAGCCCATTTCCTCGAACAGCGTGCCGCCCGTGACCATGCCGCGGGCATAGGATTCCGCCTTGCGGGCGGCATCGCGCATAGGTTTGGGGAAGATCTTGCTCATATTCTTGCCCAGGTGCCGCAAGCTCCTGTATTCGCGGCTGGAAACAATGCGCGACAAATAGGCGCTGAGGGCCCCCGTGGGCGGCGCGATTGACATGTTATTGTCGTTCAAAATCACGATCAGTTTCGAATGCATGGCCCCGGCGTTGTTCATCGCCTCATAGGCCATGCCGGCGGAAATGGAACCGTCGCCGATCACCGAGATGGTGTGGTTGGTTTTCTTCAGCTTGTCGCGCGCCACGGCCATGCCCAGGGCGGCCGAGATGGAGGTGGAACTGTGCGCCGCGCCGAACGGGTCATATTCGCTTTCGGAACGCTTGGTGAAACCGGAAAGCCCCCCGCCCTGCCGCAAGGTGCGGATGCGGTCACGGCGGCCGGTGAGGATTTTATGCGGATAGGCCTGATGGCCCACATCCCACACCAAACGGTCATCCGGAGTATTGAAAACGTAATGCAGCGCCACAGTAAGTTCGACCACACCCAGGCCCGCGCCCAGATGCCCGCCGGTCACTGACACGGCATCGATGGTTTCGGCGCGCAATTCGTCGGCCAGCTGCGGCAACTGCTTGGGCTGCAGCTTGCGAAGATCGGCGGGGATATTTACCTGATCGAGAAGGGGCGTTTGGTGGTGGGGGTTGGCTGATGGATTGGCCACGCGAGGTCTCCGCTGGTTGCCCAAGGCGTAAACGCTATAGGTAGCGAAAGGAATTCCATGAAAGCAAGGGAATGTATAGTTGCGCTGCCGTAAAACCCGAAGATTCCTTGTTTTTTACAAGATTGAT
>JACQAB010000141.1 GCA_016195205.1 Pseudomonadota bacterium | reverse complement strand
TGCTATGGCGTGCCGCTTAAGCTGAGGGTCTTCCCATTTTCCGTCCGCTATTTCACGAGCCGTTTCTCTCAAGATTCCAAGAGTGGTTAGAACGCTTTCTTGCGCGTGCTCATATGCGAGAATGTCAATAACGTGTTCTGTAGTCATTTTATCTCCTTTGAATTATATACTACCTATATCAATAGCTAATAAGTAGCGGAAGAGAAAAATTAGTTTCAGTATCCGCCGGGCTATACGATTGGTTAATTTATTTTTTCACACCCTATGGTGCTTAATTCTGTATCGTCGCCAAATCCCGGTAAAGCGACATCACATCGTCCACCATCTGCCGCGCATCGAAGTTTTCCTCGACAAAGGCGCGGGCACGGCGGGCGAAGTCTTCACGCTCGGCCGAGGTAAGGGCCAGCGTCTTTTCCAGCGCCTTGCTGAGGGTTTTCATGTCTTCGGCGGCCAAAAGGGTGGTGGCGTCGTCGCGCAGCAGAATTTCACTAAGGCCATTGCGGTCGAAAGCCACCACGGGGCGGCCCATGGCCTGCGCCTCAATCAGCGACAGCAGGGATTCCTGCCCGCGAAAACCCGTCACCAGCACCGCATGCGCCAGCCACAGCGCCGGAATGCGGTCGGCCGGGTTCGAAGCCGTAATCACATGGCTGGCCAGCCCATGCTTGGCCACGCGCTGCAGCATGGTCGTGCGTTCGGCGGGCGGCACGAACAGCACGGTGTAAACGCCTTTGCGTTTTAATTCCTGTAGGCTGACGGTGAGATGATCGAACATAAGCACGTCCAGCGGGCAATCGGGCACCACCACCACCGGACGGTCATCGGGCAATTGCCAGTTTTTTTCCAGCGTGGCGATTTTATGCGGGCCGATGCGATTGAAATGCACGACGTTAATGTTGATGCCCGGAATAATGGTGCGCACCATGAAGTCGCTGAGTTGTAATTGCTGCAGCAACTGCGTGCGCGCAATAGTGGAGGGCACCACGATGCGGTCGAAGTTGCGCAGCGTGCCGCCGTCGCGCGACGACAGGGCGCTGATCACCGGCTGGTTCAGCGTAATCGCGGCGCGGGCTCCGGTTTTCACCATCACTTCGTAAGCCAGCCGCGCCAGCGAAAAATCAAGCACATGCATGAAGGTCGCGCGCTGCTCGGCCACCCAGCGCGAGAGTTGAAACGCCGCCAGCATATGGCCCAGCGCGCTGGCGCCCGGATCAGGCAGCAGGCAATGGTCAATTTTCTGGCGCTGTAACTCCAGCTTCAGCAATCCGCCCGGCGCGGCGATCAGCGGCGTGCCGCCCTCGGCGCGCACGCGCAGGGCTAGATCCAGCGCAAAGCGCCCCATCGCCGCGTTTGATAAGTCAGGTGAAAGGATAAGCGCGCGCGCGCGCAGCGGCAGCTCATCCGCACGCGGAGCTTTGTTCAACTGGACAGGATCCATTTTTGCCAGCATAGTTCCCTGCAAAGGATGTGGGCGATGCTTCTGCCGCCGGATTTTCAATATAACATCTATTCGGGCGAAACCGACCTGGCCTACCGCCAGGACGGCAAGGGAACCGCCAAAGTCCCCGGCCTGCTTTTTCTGCCCGGATTCTTTTCCGACATGACCGGCACAAAAGCAAGCTTTTTGGCCGAAAAAGCCGAGGCTTGCGGGCGGGTCCTCACGCGGTTTGACTATAGCGGCCACGGATTCTCGGGCGGGCGCTTCGAGGAGGGCTCGATCGGCGACTGGCTGTTCGACGCCCAGGCCATTTTAGACAATGTGGCCGAAGGTCCCCAGATTCTGGTGGGCTCGTCCATGGGCGGGTGGATCATGCTGCTTCTGGCCATGGCGCGGCCCGAACGCGTGAAGGGGTTGGTGGGCATTGCCGCCAGCCCCGACTTTACCGAAGAGCTGGTGTGGAAAAAATTGTCACCCACGCTGCAGAAAGAAATGCGCGCGAAGGGCGTGATCTATGAACCTTCGGAATATGAGCAGGGCGGCATTCCCTACACCATGCGTTTGGTGGAAGAGGGACGAAATCATTTGCTGCTAAATAAACCCATTCCGGTGCGCTGCCCGGTGCGGCTTATTCAGGGCATGCAGGATGAAGACGTGCCCTGGGGCTGGGCGCTGCGCATCGCCCAGCAGCTGGAAAGCAAGGATCTGTGCATCACGCTGGTAAAAGAGGGCGATCACCGCCTTTCCCGCCCCGAAGACCTTGAGCTTTTGTGGCAGGAGATAGAAAGTATTCCTGCATGAATCACTTCGGCCTTGATCTGGGTGGAACCAAAATTTCCGCCATCGCGCTTGATGAAAAAGGCAACGAGCTAGCCCGCACACGCCAGCCTACGCCAAAAAATTATAAGGAAATCGTCGCCCACTGCGTGTCGCTGGTGCGCGAAATGGAAAAACAGGCACCGGGAGAATTCACCCTGGGCGTGGGATCGCCGGGCGTGATTGACAGGGCGGCGGGGCAGGTCAATTTTTCGCCCAATATTCCCGACATGAAGGGAAAGTTTCTGGCGCGCGATCTGGAAAAAAGCCTGGGCACGTGCGTGCAGCTGGCCAATGACGCCGTGTGCTTCGCGCTTTCTGAAAGCGCCGATGGCGCGGCGGCGGGTTTGCACCGGGTTTACGGCATTATTCTTGGCACCGGCGTGGGCGGGGCCTTGGCTGAAAATGGGCATTATGTGCCTGGGCCGAATACCTTGTTCGAGTGGGGGCATATCACGCTGCCCTGGCTGGATGAAAAAGACATGCCCATGCCGCGCTGCGCCTGCGGCCGGTTGGGATGCATTGAGGCGTATTTGTCGGGCCGGTCGCTGCATAACCAGCTTTCGGAAAGCATTGGCCGCGACATCACCAATGACGAGTTGAACGCCCTGCTTGCCAAGCGCGTGCCGGGGGTGATGGACGTCACCAACAATTATGTGCGCCGCTTGGCCAAGGCGCTGGCGATGCTGATCACCATTCTTGATCCCGATGCGCTGGTGCTGGGCGGCGGGGTGAGCAACCTGGATATGCTGTATGAAGACATGGTTCGCCGCGCAGGCAAATACATGGTGGTGCCCGGCATTAAAACCAAAATTTTGAAAGCCAAATTCGGCGATGACAGCGGCTTGCGCGGCGCGGCGTGGTTGGGAAGTAAATAGCGAAAATATAAACTAAATGTCGTGACTGACGGCCGGTGTGCGGCGTAAGAAGTTCCTCACGCGTCTTGCGCGATCGCCCCAAATCATTCCAACACGGGCAAATTCGCTGCCGATATCTGATGCCGCCTTGTTTACGGCGGGCACTACCCCCGCGGCCTCGACCCCCAGTTTTGTAGACGCACCAGCATGCGTGAATTTTCCAACCATGCCCACCAGTGTGGCCATTGAGAAGCCCTCTATCATAGCGTTGAAAACGCCGTCTTTATATCGTTCGGAAGCTTTATAGGGCTTGGTCAGCTGTCCGGCGGCAAGCTGGAAAAAATCTCCTGAACTGGCCAATTTATAAATTCCATAAGCCGCCAGCGAGGTCAGGGCCGCCATGCCAAGCGTGCCAAGAAGCACCCCATAAAAACTGGCGGTTGCCGCGCCCACAGCCGTGTGCCACAACGTGACCGAAGTCAGGCCCGACCATGCCGCGGCCTGGCCCACATAGCCGCTGGTGGTCGCATAGCTCCACGCCGCCAGCACGGGCAGAAGCGTGCCTGAGCCGTAGATTAGACTGGCAGAGACCGCACCCATGGTTTTCGCAGGGTGGTGTTTAGTCATATCAATGAGCTCTTCCCTGACCATGGCCGCCGTAGTTTCCGGCGCGGCTTTGGTCTTTTTCGGCAGGCTTTCCCGGAACGATTCATAAAAATTCCGCGCCATTTCGCGCAGGCGCTGCGAGGGTGGTTTTTCAAAATCCGCAACGGCCTTGTTGAAATTGGTGTAAATGCTGGTGGCGATCACCTCGGCGGTCATGCCCAGTTTCAGGGCAGGAAGACCCAGCCACGGCCGGCGTTTAGCCAGTCTAGCCGCCCATCTTTGATACGCATCATTAGCGCGAATAAATTTTCCGGTAAGCGCCTGGCGTTGTCTGGCCGCCATTTTCCACAAGGGCGGAATGGCTGTCAGCGCCGCAAAACCGGCAGCGGCCGGCGTAGCGGCCAGCAATACGGTAAAAGCAACGGCCGCGCCCAAGCCCAGTGCATGCCGGTTGCGATAGAACCATCTTTTGCCAAAATGGCGGCGGTGAATGATTTGTAATCTTTTGGCAAGCCGATGTTCCCTTTGCATCAGGGCGGCATCCGCCACTTTGAATTGCTGGGTGGCTTCTTTCCAGAAGCTGCGCTGGCTGAAATCGCGATAGATGGGATGAAAAATCTTTCCAAAAATCGTTTTCTTCAGCTGGGGCAGGGCCACATACACGATGGGCGCCACCAGGAATTTGGCCTCTCCAGATGCCGGTTCCCTGAAACATCAGCCAGAAGCCAAATGCGTGAGAAAGCCCCCAACCCGCGATGCACAGCGGCACGCCAAACACGGTCGCCAGAGACACAATCGCCAGCGAGGCATAGGGCCCGCGCTTCTTCATTCCGTTGTAAACGCGCGGAATGGCCCAGGCGACGCCGTCGTGAATTTTGTGCTCGTACCATTTCCAGCTGAAAACGCTGTCGCGCATGCGTTTCCAACGCTCGGAAATTTTTTGAATGCTCTCGCTGCGTTTTTCCTTGTTTTTAAAATGCCGGGCGAACGCAACCACTTTGGCGGCATTGAAGCCCGCCGAAAAAACAATGCGCGGCAAAAGCAGAACGCCAACACTCAGCCCACGCAAAATCAGCGGCAGGGCGTAATCGACCGCAAGGTCAAAAACCTTCAGCGCGGTTCGCCAGGCGCGTACGCCAAGCAAAGCTGCAGAGACAAAAAGAAAATTCGAAGATCCAAAGCCGGATCGTTCCTGACCGGCTTCAGGAACGGAGATGTTTTCTTGTGCACCCGCAAGCGCAGCGTTTGTCGAAGTTTTTTGCATATTCATACAACTTTAAAATAACCTGTTGAAATGTCGGCCCAATTTTATAGGAAAACCACTCTCCCTTAAAGAACTATTTTAGTTTCAAGATTCATCCCACCCACCCAAACTCCCTTCAAATTCAAATCTTTATCCAGCGCAATGATGTCGGCGTGTGAGCCGGGCGCGAAGCTTCCGTATTCTTTTTCCACGCCCAAAAACTGCGCCGGATAAAAACTGGCCATGGCCAAGGCCTGGGGCAGGGGAATGCCCACTTCGCGCACCGCTTTCTGCACGCATTCGAACAGGGTGAGGGCCGAGCCCGCCAAACCTCCGGCCTCGGTAAGGCAGCGGCCGTTCTTCACCGTTATTTTTTTGCCATATAGCGTGAAAGGCTGCGGGTCTTTCTGGCCGGCGGGCGGCATGGCGTCGGAGACGAAAAAAAGCTTCCCCTCCGGCTTGGCCTTCAGGGCCAGGCGGATCATGGCGTGCCACACATGCGCGCCATCGCAAATAATGCTGCACCATAAATCATCGTCGTTCAGGGCTAGGCCCGCCAATCCCGGCTCGCGCGCCTGAAGGGGGCCCATGGCGTTGAACAAATGCGTTATGCCCCGTAATCCGGCGGCTTTGGCCTTGTTCAGCGCGGCCTGGTCGGCCTGGCTGTGCCCGGCGGATAAAATAACCCCGTGGCTGCTGAGTTTTTTAAGTTCGCGCTCATCCACCAGCTCGGGTGCGAGGGTGATGAGTATTTTTCCAAAGCCCGAGAAATCAAGCTCACGCAAGGTTTCGGAAGGATCAAGGCGCAGGGCTTCAGCCTCATGCACGCCCTTGCGTTCGGGATTCAGGAACGGGCCTTCCAGATGAATCCCCAGAATGCCGGTGTCTTTCTCTTTTTCGTGCCAGGCGCGCACGGCTTGAAACGCCTCGGGAATTTTTTCGGTACCCTCGCTGATTAAAGTGGGAAGAAGCGCCGTGGTGCCCATGGCGCGATGGGCATCGCGAATGATGCGCAGGCCCTCGGGGCTGGTATCCTGATTAAAAAGCGCGCCGCCGCCGCCATTCACCTGCAGGTCCACCAGGCCTGGCGCCAGCGTTAAACTCGGCAGGCGGATTTTTTCGGCATAGCTGGGAACCTCGGAAACAGGGGCCACCGCGGTGACGCGCCCGTTTTCGGTCAGCAGGGCCCCCTCGCGCGGGCCCCCCGCAACCACGATGGCATCGGCAATAAAGGCGCGTAAGGCCATGTTATTCCTTGTATTTGAAAGGCTAGGCAACAACGGCTATCTTGCACGACTTCGGCACCAGAGGCAAAAGGACTTCAAAATGGTTAGCTTCGCAAGGCAAACCCCGGCTCCCCCGTCCCAAAAAGAATCAGATCCTTCCGTGCAGGCGCTGATCGACGAGATCGACGCTGAGGTCAAGGCCGAGAATTTTGAAAAATTCTTGAAGCGTCACGGCAAATATATTTTTGGCGCGATTGCCGCCGTCATCCTGGGCACGGCGCTGGCCAATGCCTATACGGGCTGGATGCACAGCGAGCAGCAGAAAGAAACCGCTACGCTCATCACCGCCATGGACCGCGATCCGGCCGCGCTGCCAGAAGCTGATTTGAAAATGGTGCTGGAAGCTTTAATCCGTTTGGGAAAGAACGGACACGGCCAGGGCATTCGGCTGGCTGCTGGTTTGTCGGAAGCCTCGATCCTGTTCCAGAAGGACCAGAAAGACGCCGCGCTGGAACGCCTCGAACAGCTGCAGAAAGACACCACCTTTGAACCGCTTTACCGCGACTATGTTTTGCTGCAAATCGTGCGCGCGCGTCTGGACAGCGGCAAGGCGGACGAGCTTCTTGCTCGCCTTAACCCGCTCGTTCAGGCTGAAGATAACCCCTGGCGTTTAAGCGCGCTGCAGCTGGCCGCCCTGTTGGAAGCCCGCCAAGGCCACATGCAGGAAGCGGCAGCAAAGCTTCAGGCCATTGTCGACGCTCCCGAGGCGCCGCTGGCCGCGCGCGAACAGGCGACGCAGCTTATGCGCCTTTATAAAGCCATGTAGGTTCTGCATCTGGTTGTCTCCATGATCCGCCGGTTCGTCTTTCTTTGTCTTGCCCTCCTGCTGGTTGCCGGATGCGAAAGCATTTTCGGTAAAGAGTCCGGCGTGCGCGGCGCCTTGCCCGGAAAGCGCGAAAGCATTTTTTCCGCCGAGCGCGCGCTGAAACCCGATGCCGATGCCAAAGTCGCGGCGGTGGACATCCCCATTCCCAGCGAGCGGGCCGACTGGCCGCTGGTGGGCGGATCCCTGACGCGCGCGCATGGCAATATTGTACTCTCGCAGTCGCCCGCGCCGGTGTGGTCAACCTCCATCGGCGAAGGCTCGGGCGGCAAAAGCGTGCTGGTGGCTCAGCCGGTGGTCGGCGGCGGAAAAATTTTTGCCACCGATGGCACCGCGAATGTTGTCGCGCTGTCCACCTCTGACGGAAAAGTGATGTGGCAGCGGTCGGTTCCCAATCCCCGCCCCGAAGATGCCGATATTTCAGGTTCCGGCCTGGCCTATGTTCCGGGCAAGCTGGTGGTGACCACCAGCTATGGCAATGTGGTGGCGCTTGATCCGGCGAACGGGCGCATTCTATGGCAAAAAATGATGCCCGCGCCGATCCGCGGCGCGCCGGTGGTTGATGAGGGCCGGGTCTATGTCACCTCAACCGCGAATGTGGTTTACGACCTTGCCCTGGCCGACGGCGCTTTGGGCTGGACGCATGCCGGCGTGGAAGAAACCGCCTCGCTGCTGGGCATGGCGGCGCCCATGCCCTATGGCGAGCTGGTCATCGTGCCCTATAGCTCGGGCCAGATCGCCGCGTTGCGCAAGCTAAACGGTGGCATGGTGTGGGAAGAAAACCTGGCCAGCACGACACCCACCGAAGGCACGCTGCCCGCCATGTCGGACATTCAGGGCGAGCCGGTTATACAGGACGGAAAACTTTATGCCGCCAGCCATTCGGGCCGCCTGGTGGTGCTGGATGCGCGTTCCGGCCAGCGGGTGTGGGAAACCGATGCCGGAAGCACGGAAATGCCTTGGCTGGCAGGTAAAACGCTTTTCATTGTGACGACTGAAAACCAATTGGCGGCGCTTTCTACGGAAGACGGCCGCGTACGCTGGTCGGTTGACCTGCCGCGCTATGCCGATCCGGAAAACCGCATCGATCCCATTATCTGGACCGGGCCGGTGATGGCCGGCGGGCGGCTATGGGTGGCCAATTCTCTGGGCGAGTTGCACAGCTATGATCCGCATAACGGCAAGGAAACCAGCAACAGCGCCCTGAACGGTCCGGTGTATATTGCTCCGCTGGTCGCCAACCGCACGCTGTATATTTTAAGCGACGACGGCACGCTTACCGCCTTCCGATGAGATCGCTATGTTGCGCATTGCCATTGTCGGACGCCCCAATGTGGGGAAATCCACTCTTTTTAACCGGCTGGCGGGCAAAAAGCTTGCCCTCACGCATGACACGCCCGGCGTAACGCGCGACTGGCGCGGCGCCGAAGGCCGGCTATACGACCTGACCTTTCAAATTCTGGATACCGCGGGCGTGGAATCCGCCAAGGCGGGAAGTTTTAACGCCCGGCTGAACGATGTTACCCGCCGCGCGCTGGAAGAAGCCGACGTCGCCCTTCTGGTCGTCGACGCGCGCGAAGGGCTGAAGTCCAGCGACCGCGAAACGGCGGCGCTGCTGCGCAAAACAGGCCTGCCCATCCTGCTGGTTGCCAATAAATGCGACAATTTATTGCCCGCGGGCTATGACGAATTCCATTCGCTGGGTTTTGGCGAGCCGATTGCCGTTTCCGCCGAGCACGGCGCGGGCATGCGGGATTTGTATGATGCTTTGAAAGAACAAGGTTCGAAGGTTCGGAGGTTCGAAGGTTCGAAAGAAGCTTTTGACTCCGAACCTCCGCACCTTCGAACCTCCGAACCCAAGTCTCTCCATCTGGCTGTCATTGGTCGTCCTAATGTAGGCAAATCCACGCTGGTGAATGCGCTTTTGGGCAAGGAACGCATGCTGACCGGGCCCGAAGCGGGCCTCACGCGCGATGCTGTGCATATTCCATGGGAATGGCAGGGCAAAAAAATCAGGCTGGTTGACACCGCCGGCCTTCGCAAGGCGCAGAAGATTCATGAAAAGCTGGAAATCATGTCGGTGGATGAATCCAAGCGCGCCATTCGCCTCGCGCATGTGGTGGTGCTGGTGGTGGACGCCACGCAGATGTTCGAAAAACAGGATCTGGATCTGGCGCGCGTGGTGGTGGATGAAGGCCGCGCGCTGGTCATTGCCGTGAACAAGTGGGACCTGGTCAACAACAAGCAGGAAGTCACCGGCGCGCTGCGCGACTTTCTGGATAAAAACCTGGCGCAGGTGCCGGGCATTCCGCTGGTGGCATTGAGTGCCCTGAAAGAAATAGAAAAATTCGATAAGAAAGCAAACTCGGATTCCCCTCCCTTTGAGGGAGGGGCTAGGGGTGGGGTGGGACGTGACATTTCTCAAACCTTCGGAAATTACAGCTTGCCGCAACCTTCTGACCCCACCCCTTTATCCTCCGCCTACGCTAAAGCTTCGGCGGACGAGTTCGCTCAACAGACCCGGCGTAGCCTTGGCGAAGACGGGCCTCCCTCAAGGGGAGGGGAAAAGAACGCGCATGGGGGTTCCCTTAATGCTCTCATGAAAGAAGTGTTTTCGATTTATGAGATGTGGAACCGGCGCATTTCCACCTCGGACCTGAATAAATGGCTGGAACCGCTGCTCGAGCATCATCCGCCGCCCATCACCAACGGAAGGCGCATTAAAATCAGATACATGACGCAGATCAAGGCCCGGCCGCCCACATTCCTCATCTGGGTCAGCAAGCCGCTGAAGCTGCCGGAAACCTATTTGCGTTATTTAAGCAATGACATGCGCCGCTTTTTCGACATGCCCGGCGTGCCGCTGCGCTTTGAAATGCGCAAGGGCGATAATCCGTATAAGGGGAAGAAGGACCGGGATTAACGTTCCGCCGTGAAGGTTTGCAAAGAAATCGGTTTATAGAAATTCACACGGGTTAGTGAAACAACCTTGCTTAAAGGATGAAGAGGTTTATCAGGGCCTTCATAAACCAGCTTGATCGTTTTCTCATAGCCGGCCTTTCCATCTACATCTTCAATTTTATATGTGAATCCTGAAAATAAAGTAGCCGGGCTTGCTGGTTTTGAATCGGCTTCAGTTCCTGGTTTACCGCTCACTAGAACGCCGATGCTTTCAGCGAATAAAGCATCGGTGGCTTGTGAGCCCATCTCCAGATATGGGGAATAATATTTCCAATCCCGCTAATGGCCTGCATAAGGCGGTCATTTTCCTTTTCTGTTTGCCATGCGATGAGCGACATGCATGACCCGACGATGGCAAAAACCGAAAGAGTGAATCCGCTTGGCCGTTTCTTTTTACGGCTTGCCAATAGGTGCGTGAAGGTTCAGGCGGGGAGGTTGCTGTTGTGGCTTCGGTCATATGGTTGCTCCCTAGATGCAAGGCGTGCGAAGAGAACCTATCTGCTGGCTGCGGTCGACGTGCGGCTGCGCTTCCGTCAGCGTGCCGCGGCTGGCGTAAACGGGTCTTTCAGGGCAATTCTTAGTCGTCGTTTGGATTTCAGCTTGCCGTCGCGCATCTTTACGATACTCGCCCCAAAGAATGACTGCGGGGATGGCAAGGAGAAGAGCCCCAGCAATAAACAGTCCGGTTGGTTTGCTTTGCTGATTTGACGCACTCATGTGAATTCTCCGAACAATGAGGTGGGACAATTTGAATTGGCTATATCACAGACGCAGAGACCTGGCAAACAGGCTTGGAATGTTCTTTGGATTCCTTAACTTTCAAGATAAACAACTTAAATGGAATGGAAATCAATCCTTGGCGCGGTGGCCTTCCTGGGGGCCGTAGTGGGCTTTGTTCCCTACGTTTATTCCATTTATAAGAACAAAACAAAACCGCACCTGTTCACCTGGCTGGTGTGGGCGATTTTAACTTCCATGATTTTTGGCATCCAGTTTACCCAAGGGGCGGGCCCGGGCGCCTGGCACATGGGCATCACGGCGCTGACCAGCATCGCCATCATGGGCTTAAGCTTTTTTTATGGAGAGAAAAAAGGCTCAAAGCTTGATTGGGCAGCGTTCCTGCTTTCCCTGGCGGCCATTCCACTGTGGCTGGTGGCGAAAGACCCAGCCTCGGCGGCGGTGCTGCTTACGCTGATCGACGTGATGGCCTTCTGGCCGACGATCAGCAAAACCTGGCGCAAGCCTTATCAGGAAAACCTGTTTTATTATGGCATCTGGCTGGTGCGTTATCCGCTGGCCACCCTCGCCGTGCAGAATATGAACGTCGCCAACCTGGTTTACCCGGCAACCTGGAGCGT
>JACQAB010000140.1 GCA_016195205.1 Pseudomonadota bacterium | reverse complement strand
CCGGGATTTTGCCCAGCACTGCCCGCTGTGGCCGTCCTGACGCTTCGGCCTTCGCGACGGGCGGGGGCCGCCTTTGCAAGCCGTCGTCTGAAACTCAGACTGAAAACCTCAAGCGATTCACGATCGTCTGACAACAGGCTGTTGAAGGCCCCCGCCAGGGTCTCGAAACATTTACGCGGAAAGCCTTTAAAAATCGGGTGCACCAGACCCTCTTCGCCCCATACCCTTTGCGTGGCTTTCTCAAGTTCACCGCGCAGCTGGGCAGCCGCGGCGGTATTGGCGGAAAGGCTTTCATCCAAAGCCGAGAGCTGCTCAAAAACAGCTCGGGCCCGAAGGGCTTCATGAACGCGGCGCAGGATGACCATGAAGCTTTGGGGCGGATGAATGTCGAGCCGCGCCAACTCCTCTTCCATGCCTGCGGTGTTGTGCAGATAGAGCAGGCCTGCCATGGAACCGGGCGACGTGTCGTCAAGCGCGTCTTCCAGCGCCGCGCGAACGGCTTCGGCGACAAGATCGGTTTCTTCTTCGGCTTCATCAAGATGGAGAGAGGCGGTCATGAAAAATCCTTTTTAAAAAATAAATAAGCGCGCGCGTTTTTAGCAAAGCTATGCCGTTAAGGCAATTTTTTCTGGAACTTAATAATTTTCTTAAATTATAGACCTCACCCCGGCGAAAGCCGGAGTCCAGAGTCACGGACAGTATCACTTGGGGCCCCTGGATTCCGGCTTACGCTGGAATGAGGCTCATTTCTTATAATGCGGCAGGAGTTTTCCCGGCGGCCATTTGCGGATCACGCCCTGTTCGTTGGACAGCGCGCCCGGCGCCCATTCCAGGCCTAGAAACCGCTCTTCCTCCACTGGGCCGGGCAGTTGCAGATTTTTGGTAACGCCGCGCGAAAAGCCGAAGCGCCCGTAATAGGTCTCATCGCCGACCAGCAGCATGCTGGAATAACCCAGCGCCCGCGCCTGGCCCATGGAGAAGGTCATCAGGCTCGCGCCGATGCCCTCGGCCTGCCGCGCCTCATCCACCGCGATCGGCCCCAGCAGCAGGCCCGCCGCGCCCGAGGGCAGAAGAATGGGCCAATAGCGGATGGTGGCGGCGACCTCGTTTCCTGAAGAGGGGGCTGGGGGGCTAAGGGGCTGGGGGGCTTGGAGTCCTTGAGATTCAGAAGATAATTTTTCATCAGTCCCTGAGTCCCTTAGCCCCCCAGCCCCCTCTTTGTATTCCACGACATAAGACAATTCCCGTACCGGGTCGACGCCGTCGCGTAATTTGTAAACGGTTTTCTTCTGCCGCCGGTCGATGCCGAAGGCGGCGTTAAGCAAAGCCTCGATGCGGGCGGCATCGCGGGCTTTTTCGGGGCGCACAAAGGCGGAAGGGGTTAACGGAAACATTCAGTTACCAGGGATCAGGTATCAGTTGCCAGAGGGGCTGTTAAATTGATAAAGCTTTCCTATCTTGTTTCTAACTGATCCCTGATTTCTGGCAACTGGCATCTGATGTATAACGCCCTCACTCGCGATATCAAGGTTTCCGTGCGGCCCACTTACCTGGACGCGCAATCCGACCCCGATGCCCACCGTTTCGTCTGGGCCTATCACGTCCGCATCGAGAATTGCGGCGGCGAGGAAGTGCAGCTTCTGGCCCGGCGCTGGCGCATCATCGACGCCCTGGGCCGTATCCAGGAAGTGCAGGGGGCCGGCGTGGTGGGCGAGCAGCCGGTGCTGAAGCCTGGCCAGGCCTTCGAATACACCAGCGGCACGCCCTTGCCCACGCCGTCGGGCTTCATGCAGGGCCGTTATGAAATGGTCAGCGCCAGCGGCGAAAAGTTCGAGGTCGATATTCCCGCCTTCTCGCTCGACCTGCCCGGCGATAAGCCGAAGCTGCATTAACCGCGTACATCCACGCTGGGCGCGGCCTGCAGCGTGCCGCTGTTCAGGCCCTTCTGGTATTTATCCAGGCCCATTTTCATCATGTCTTCGATCAACGCCGTGGGCAGCGGATCGGAAGCGCCCTGGCTGGGAAGTAAATCGGCATCGGCGGGGGTTAGCGCGGGCGCGCCATCCAGCGCCGCCACCGGTGCGACCGGCTTGGCCAGGCCCAGAATGCGCGCCGCTTCGGCTTCGGGCGAGTTTATAGGCGCCATGGTGGGCGCGGGTGCCGTGATGCGCCCGGTCGTGCTCGACTGGCGCGTGACAGGTTTCAGGCGCACATCGGGACCGGAATAGGCGGGCATCGCAGGAGGATTGCCGTTGCTTACGCGCCGCACCCCGGCCAGCGAATAAACCTTGCGGCCATCCATCATCGCCGGAGCGTGAGGAAGAATGCTGAGCGGCACGGCTTTATCGGTTCCCACCGTTTGTATTTCTTCCCTTGGAGCCTCTTCGTTTTCCACGCGCACCGGCTCGGCGGCGGCAAGCGCACTGGGGGCGGATTTGTTGGCATTTACCGCCGTCATGTCCATCACCCCGCCATAGGGGGCTTTGGGCTTTTCGGCCTCGGCGATTTGGGTTCTTGGCGCCACGGGCGGCAACATACCTTGAGCGATCTGCGTATCCAGCCGGTCATTGCCCGAAGGCGGGCTGCTGGTGGCCATTTTGGGAAGTTCTTCTTCATCCGCAGCGGGCGGTGTAGCCGTGGCCACCTGTGTTTCCAGGGTTTTGTCCTCATCGGGCGGCCTGTCGGAAGAGGCGATCTGCGTTTCTTTCTGTTTTTCGCCGAACAAGGAGGCCACGAAAGTTTCGCCCGCGCCTTTGCCGGTCACGTCTTCTGTCGCGGCTTCGATCACGCCGCCCACCAGGCCCAGTGGCCCGCCGAACAGCGCGCCGCCGGCTACCTGGGCGAAGCCGCTGATCTTGTCGCCGGTAATGGCGCGGTAGATCTGGCTGATGATGGGAATGTGCTGCAGCGGATTAAGGATGTCGAGGATATCGCCGAAAGTCAGGTCATGGTCTTCGGCTTCGGGCGCGCCTTGTTGTTTTTGCGCCGTTCCCCCCGCCTGCGCGGGGGCTGAAGGCTCGTTCGCTCGGGCGGGATCATTTTGCGCCATTCGCTCTGAATTTTCTGGGCGCGACTGCTCTGCGCTTCGCGCAACCGCGACTGCGCCCTCGCCGGGGGGCTCGCGCACAACCGCTCGGGCGCTATCCGGCGTTTCCAGGCTGCCGCCGGTGCGCCGGCCGCCACTATAATCCGCATATAAAATGTGCGGATTGCCGTTCCCGATGATATAATCCGGATTCATGAAAAACTCCCCCGCCCCTTAAAATGCAAAGCCCATGCCATTATTTATGGTTAAAAAACAAGGGACTAGGGATTAGGGACTAGGGACTAGGTAAAAAAACCTCCTACACTCTACCCTACCCAGTCCCCAGTCCCCAGTCCCTCGCTCATGAAAGACCCCATCACCCTTGCCGTGGCCGGCGACGAGCCCGCCCTTACCGCGGTGCTGAAGGAATATGCGCTGAACGTGAAGGTGCCGGCGCTGCGCTGCGTGACGGGCGCCGATGCTGCTCAGGCCCAGATCGTCATTCACGGCGTGCGCAAGGAGTCCGAACTGCCCGGCCCATCGGTGTTGAACGCGGGCGGCGAAAGAAAGGTGCATCTGCTGGTTTTAAGCGAAGGCGTGGCCGAGCCGGAAAGCCCCGCCGACGAGCTGGGCCTGGCGGGAATTTTCCGCAAGCCGGTGCGCCTGGCCGCTTTGCTGGATGCCGGTTTTTCGGCGCTGCGTTTGTCGAAGCTGAAAAGCCCGCGCGCCTTGTCCAAGCATATCCGCTTCGATCCTTTCACCCGCACGCTGGAGGATGAATCACGCAAGACCAGCCAGGGGCTGACCCCCAAAGAGGCCGATCTGCTGCTGGCGCTGCTGGAAGCCGGGGAAAAAGGCGTGGCGCGCGAAGAGGCCCTGACGCGGCTGTGGGGCTATCACCGCGAGGCCGACAGCCATGCCGTGGAAACGGCGGTGTGGCGCCTGCGGCGCAAGCTGGAGGCCCTGCCCGGCGAAGGGCTGGGGCTGGAAAGCAAGGAAGGCGTTTATTATTTGAAAATAGGGGATCCGGGATCCGGGATCCGGGATCCGGGACTAGAAAAAAAACGCATAAGATGATTCAATCTCAGTCCCCAGTCCCCAGTCCCCGATCCCAAATGCGTCTTGCGTCTCTTCTCATCGCCTCACTTCTTCTTGCCGCTTGCGCCGGTGGCGGGCGCAATCTTGACGCGCCCGCGCCGGAAGGGGCGCAGCGCATCGTGTTCTGGAGCCGCGCCCTGAACGAGCGCATCGACGTGACCTTCCGTGATAACGGCCATTACGTGCCTTCGGCCTTCGCCAAAATCGACCACCTCTTCCGCGATCACCACAACGGCGAGGAATACGCCATCGATCCCGGCTTGATCGAGGTGATCGCCAACCTGCGCGACCGCATGGTGATGGCGCCCGACACGCCGATCGAGCTGCTGTCGGGCTATCGCTCGCCGGAAACCAACGGCATGCTGGCCAGCAAAAGCAAAAACGTCGCCAAGCACAGCTATCACATGCGCGGCATGGCGGCCGATATCCGCATCCCCGAGATGAATAGCCACGCGCTGGAGCTGGTGGCCAAAACGCTGCAGAAGGGCGGCGTGGCGATGTATCCCGATTCCGGCCATGTGCATGTCGACACCGGCCCGATCCGCGGCTGGGAAGTGGTGCCCGGCTTTGAAAGCGGTTTGGGCGATCCGTCCAAACCGCCCAGGATCAAAAAAAGCACGCTTCTCCTGAAGAAACCCGCCTTCCTTAAAAAAGTGACCGTCACGCCGGCGCCGTTGCCGGGGCGGGCCACGCCGCCCAGCATGGTGCGCGCCAAACCCGTCTATTCGCCCGCCAAACCCGCCAAAACCAGGCCCGTGAAAAAGCCCGCGAGGAAGAAAAAGAAAGCCACAACCGTTAAAAAACACCCCGTCACGCCTTGAGGGGCTATGGGTTGATTGACCCAAGGGGCTTATGCTCTGATAACAAATCCCGCAAGAAAGGATGTTTTCCATGACAACCAACACAAGCCACAAGCTGCAAGCTGCAAGCTGCAAGAAAAGTAAACTTGAAGCTTGCCGCTCTGGCTGGTGGTGGCGGTGGTGTATGAGAACGTGCGCCAGTACCAGGCCAACCGCGAGTTGCAGTCGATTGTGCAGAATGTGCGCCAGCTGGAAATGCGCATCTCCTCTTTCTCGGATTCCCTCGGCACCGACATTACCGCCACGCTGGATAATCAAACCGCCTTCCCGGTGGAAATGCGCGTCAGCGAGGCCACCGCCAACGGCAATTTGAACCATCCCTGGTCCAGCTCGGGCAATACCGTGCATCTGCTGGTGGAAGGCGCCACCAGCTTTGGCATCAAATTCACCAGCGTGCCGAAAAAATCCTGCATCACCCTGGCGACCAAGCTGTCATCCGGTGAATTGCAGGGGCTGACCTCGATGGAAGTGGGCGGCACCACTGTGGCCATCGCCAATCTACCCATCAATGTGGTGCAGGCGGCGGGCATGTGCACCAGCTCCAACGCCAATACCGTCAAATGGGTGTTTAACCTGCGCGGATGATTTCAGGTAAGGCCGGGCGCGCCGGGTATTGAATCATCGTTGCGCTCCCCGGCCCGCGTCGGAAGCTTTTCGCCATGGCCATAAAGATGGTGCAGGCCATACACGAGGTGCGTCATTAAACGCGTAAGGGGCGATTGAGCTGCCAGTTCATCCGGTGCAAGTTTTCCGGCGGCAATTGCCGCATCACGCAGTTGAATATTGGGGAAAGGCTGGGGAATATAATCTGGAAGATCCAGTAGCTCCGGCATGCGTTTATAGGTTTCGGCCATAAAACGAAGACAATGAGCATAAATATCCTTGTCAGCTACGGTGGGGCCGGGAAGCTCGAAATGCGCCAGCGCCTGGTGCAAAAGTGGTGTGACGTAATATCTAAGGATCATGGGGTCTGGATACCCCCCCTGACTCATCGTCTCCATGGCC
>JACQAB010000118.1 GCA_016195205.1 Pseudomonadota bacterium | reverse complement strand
GGTTACGGCGCGCATATATCCACCCAGAAACTGGCCGGCTTCGCGCAGCCTTCCTTGGCCGATAAATTCCTGGGTACGCGCGGTAATATTTCTTGCGGCTTCGGTGAATATCTGCTCAGAGGTGCAAAAATCTTTGGGAAGCGGGCAATCTTTATGCACAAACACCAGCCGGTACATGCGGATGTCAGAAGAAGCATAAGCTTCCGCGGCAAACTGGTATTGCCCGTCTTTTATGTGTTTTTCAGCCCTTTCAATTTCCTCGCGGCAAATGCCTATCTGATTCAGAGTCACGTCAGAGTCGAAAAAAGTATTCCGGCTTCTCTGAAGTTCTGCGCGGGCTCTTCCGATCGCGACATCGGCTTCATCCCTGATCCGCTGGGCTTCCTTACGAATTCTTTCGTTAATGCTCATTTTATTCTCCTTCACATAAAAGACTGCGGGTATTTTCCAAGCATAAACCCTATGGTTATCGCCCGTCAATTTATGCAATACTTTCGCCATTCGTTAACAGGGAAACATGAAAGAAGCCCGCACCGACGACTACGCCGATTTCGCCCATGAGGCGGATAAGGTCATCCTTCACAGCGCCGCCGATTTTGAAGGCATGCGCAAGGCTGGCCGCCTTGCGGCCGAAGTGCTGGATTACATCACGCCCTACGTGGTCCCCGGCGTGGTCACCGACGATTTGAACGCCAAATGCGAAGCCTTCATCCGCGATCACAAGGCCATCCCCGCCCCGCTGGGGTATCGCGGGTTTCCCAAGGCCACGTGCATTTCACCTAATCACGTCGTATGCCACGGCATCCCGGGCGATAAAACGCTGGAAGAAGGCGACATCGCCAATATTGACATCACCGTGATCCTTGACGGCTGGCACGGCGACACCAGCCGCATGTTTTATCTGGGCGAGGTGGGCGTGAAGGCGCGGAAATTGGTGGAAATCACCTATCAATGCATGATGCGGGGTATTGAAGCGGTAAAGCCCGGCGCCACGCTGGGCGATATTGGCAACGCCATTCAAACCCTGGCCGAAGCCAACCGCTTTTCCGTGGTGCGTGATTTTTGCGGCCATGGCGTGGGCAAGATTTTTCATATGCCGCCCTCGGTACTGCATTACGGCCAGCCCGGCAAGGGCATGGCGCTAAAACAGGGCATGATTTTTACCATCGAGCCGATGATCAACGCTGGCCGCTATGAAATAAAAGTGCTGTCCGACAACTGGACGGCGGTGACGCGCGACCGCTCGCTTTCCGCGCAGTTCGAGCATTCGATCGGCGTCACCGAAACGGGCTATGAAATTTTCACGCTATCGCCGAAGGGTTATACTTTGCCACCTTATGCGATTTGAGAGCGGTGAAAATCACGAGAGCAATCTGGATTCCCCTCCCCTTGCCCGGCTTCGCCAAGGCTACGCCGGGTCTATTGGGCGAACTCGTCCGCCGAAGCTTCTTTAGCGTAGGCGGAAGGGAGGGGAAATAGTATGTTGTCATCATGACGCAATCCCTCCCTCTTGAAGAAGAAAAAGAAGACAAGCCGCATTACCATGGCCACCGCCAGCGTCTGCGCGAGCGGTTTTTGGAACATGGCGCCGAAGCCCTGCAGGATTATGAATTGCTGGAACTGCTGCTATTCGCCGCCCTGCCCCGTCAGGATGTGAAGCCGCTGGCCAAGGATCTGCTGAACCGCTTCAAAACCCTGAAGGGCGTGCTGCAGGCGGAAGATAAAGCCCTGCGTGATGCCGGCCTTTCAGATTCCCCCGTGGCTCTGTTACGGGCGATTGCGGCGGCGCATCTGCGCATCGGCCGGGCCGAGATCATCGACCAGCCGGTGTTAAGCAGCTGGCAGAAAATTCTGGATTACTGCCAGGCCGCCATGGCTCATGAAACGCGCGAGCAGTTGCGCATTTTGTTCCTGAACCGCAAGAACCGCCTTATCGCCGACGAGGTGCAGCAGCGCGGCACCATCGACCACACCCCGGTCTATGTGCGCGAAGTCATCCGCCGCGCCCTGGAGCTGGGCGCCGGGGCTATTATCCTGGTGCACAATCACCCTAGCGGCGACCCCACCCCGTCGAAGAACGATATTGCCATGACTCGCGAGGTGGCCCTGGCCGCCCAAACCGTGGGCCTTACGCTGCATGACCACCTGATTATCGGCGGCGGCAGGCATGTGAGTTTTAAGGAGCAAGGGTTGATTTAATTCCCCCTCCCCTTGAGGGAGGGGCCGGGGGTGGGGTAGAGCGTGAAGCTCTCCAATCCCAACCGTTTAAGCCAAGCCGCAACCTTCTGACCCCACCCCTTTATCCCCTCCCTCAAGGGGAGGGGAAATCTTCGTCCAATAGCCATACTTAGTCGCTCTATCTAGATTCGTCTCTAAGACTAGACCCCTGCACAAACCCGGTTTACTCTATCGCCCTGGTTCAAAAGCAAGGGTTTACATGATCCGTCCCGCTCTTCTTCACGTTGTCGCCGCCGCTGCCCTTCTTGCCCTGCTTGCCGCTTGCGGTTCCGACGACGACGATTACGTTCCGGTCCAGCTTTACCCCGCCGTGCTCAGCTATTGGCGGCCGATCAGCGATCCGAATGTTTTCCTGTCGCAGAGCCAGGCTCAGAACAAGCTGGACTATGACCTGTCGCAATGCCGCTGCAGCAATTACCCGCGCAACTATCCGCATGCCGATGCCGCCCTCATGGCACCCGATCAGAGCCGTTTGGCTGAAACGCAGGCCCGCATGGTGGATATTGATGACGGCTGCGTCAGTTCCCCCGAAGGCGTGCTGATCGAATGCATGCGCGTTCGGGGCTGGGAACCCACCAGCTGCAGTGGCCGCATGACCACCCCCGGCGGCACCACCTGCGCGTTGGCGATTGGCGATGTTCCGGCCTATCCGAACAGCTACCCGCATCAAAATCCTTATAACAACCGCTTTGAAGATGAACCCGCACCGCCTGAACAAAGACAGCGTTATCCATGATCCCGCGATATAGCCGCGATGAAATGGCGCGGATATGGGAGCCGGAGAACAAGTTCCGCATCTGGTTTGACATTGAAGCCCATGCCTGCGACGCCCAGGCCGAGTTAGGCGTCATTCCCAAACCCGCCGCCAAGAACATCCGCGCCAAGGGCCAGTTCGACATCGCCCGCATCAATGAAATCGAAATGGAAACCCGGCACGATGTGCTGGCGTTTTTGACCAATCTGGCAGAATCCATCGGGCCCGATGCGCGCTTTGTGCATCAGGGAATGACTTCGAGCGACGTGCTGGACACCACGCTGAATTTCCAGCTGAAACAGGCGGCCGATTTGCTGCTGCAAGATATGGACGCCGTGCTGGCGGCATTGAAAAAACGCGCGATGGAGCATAAAAAAACCCTGTGCATCGGCCGCAGCCACGGCATTCACGCCGAGCCCACCACTTTCGGGCTGAAGCTGGCCGGGCATTACGCCGCCTTTGCCCGCGGGCGTGAGCGCCTGCAACCTGCGCGCGAGGAAATAAGCACTTGCGCCATTTCCGGCGCGGTGGGCACCTTTGCCACCATCGATCCCTTCGTTGAAAAATACGTGGCCGAGAAAATGGGGCTGAAGGTTGAGCCGGTATCCACCCAGGTCATCCCCCGCGACCGGCACGCGTTTTTCTTCGCCACGCTGGGGGTGATTGCCTCAAGCATGGAAAACCTGGCCACTGAAATTCGCCATTTGCAGCGCACCGAAGTGCGCGAGGCGGAAGAGCCGTTTGAAAAGGGCCAGAAGGGCTCCTCCTCCATGCCGCATAAGCGCAACCCGGTGTTGTCGGAAAACCTGACCGGCCTGGCGCGTATCGTGCGCGCGGCGGTAACGCCCGCGCTGGAAAACGTGGCCCTGTGGCATGAGCGTGATATTTCGCACTCCGCCGTGGAACGCGTGTTTGCGCCCGATGCCACCATCGTGCTTGATTTCGCGCTGGTGCGCCTGGCCAAGCTGGTGGAAAAGCTGGTGGTTTATCCCGGCCAAATGCGCAAAAACCTGGATGCGCTGGGCGGGGTTACCTTTTCCCAGCGCGTGTTGCTGGCCCTCACGCAAAGCGGCATGAGCCGTGAAGACGCCTATAAAAAGGTTCAAGCCGCCGCCATGCAGGTGTGGGAAAAAGGCGGCGCGTTCAAGGATATTATTCTGGCCGATGCCGCCGTGGTGAAAGCCGTGGGCAAGAATAAGCTGGAGGCCCTGTTCGACGAAGGCGCCTATACCAAACACGTGGATGTTGTTTTTAAGCGGGTTTTTGGCTAGCTTCTGGCCAATTGCCAAAATGTGCCGCCATCATAGCGAATGCGCCTGTCGACTAAAGCACAATTGGCGGCATTGCCTGCTGATTCTCCCACTGTTTCTTCAAAACATTCATCGTAGAGGCGGCCAGACAAACCTCGGGCGAAGATCATTTTATTTTCAATTTTGAAAATTTTATCCACCGTTTGACCAAGGGCTTTGGCCCGTTCCGATTGATAAGATTTCGTAAAGACTGATAATGCATGGCCTATTTCGTGAAATAACGTTTTTGAAGCCGATTCAAAATGCAGCAAATCCAGGAAGAATCCTGCATTGAGCTGTAATTTTCCTCGCCGCGATATAACAGCGCCCTTGTTACTTCCGGTAATATCGCCGCCATAGTTAAAATTTATTTTACGCCGCGGAGCACCTACATAATCAAAAAAGGCATTGGTAAGATGCGAAAACATTGCCTTGCGTTGCTTAAAAGAAAATTCCTGCGGCACGCTCAACATTTTATCCAATGCTTCCAGGGAAAGGGCGCCTTCTGCTCCAAAACCATATTGTCCGAGTGTTTCATTCGTGAAAAAGACGCTAACCTTGGCATCTATATGGTCGTCAATGGCATTTCTATAAGAAGAGAACGTCTTAAAAATAGCCGAATAACGCTCTACTGCATGCTCAACCCGTTCATGGTTTATCATATCGCTTATAATTAATCTGAACGTCCGTAGCGGCCGTGAGGCGGCATCCAATAAATGAAGCCGGGTTTCTTCCGGCAACTTTTCCAGATCGGCCTTGATTTCACCGTCAAGAACGGCATCAAGGTACCGCCGCGCCAACGGATAGCAAATGGCGGCGCCAGTCAGACGAAAATAAGCTTCAAGAAAACGAGCCGAAAAATATTTACTCATGATGTTAATGTATCATGGGAAAGCGCAACTAATTCCTCCTTTCGCCGGTATGGCATTTTTATTGTTCCGCACCCGATTCAACACACCCTCGATTCCTGGCACGTTTTTCGCATCTCTGGGGGTTACGCCCCAGGTCTCTTAAAAAAATCTTCATTAACTTCCAAGTAACGGTTAGGCCTTGAAAATCATGGGTTATGAGGCCGACTGCAGCCGGAATCTATCCATACTTCGTTCAACCGAACGCGCCGCCGCAAGGTGAACCACTTGCGCCTCTTCCATCAAACGAGGAAGAAGCGCCGCCGCGCGCGCCGTCTTCCGCCAATACGAATGATCCGAAAGCCAAAGCCGCGGCAACTTTTTCCGCCGATCTGGCGCAGGCCACGGCTACCACAGCAACGGCCACGGGAAGTTCCGCGCGTTTCATCAAGCCGGACTCGCTGCTCACGCGGCTGGAAAAAGCGCAGGTGGAGCATTTACGCGCGCGCGATGCCGCGATTAAAAAAGAAGCCACCGAAACCACCGGCGCGCCCACCTTCATCTATCAAACCGGACCGGATGGCGGGAATTATGCCGTGGGCATCGCCACGCCGCTGACGCTGCAAAACAGCCTGAATAATGAACCGGAAGATGCGCCCCCTGCCCTTACCGAGCGGGCCTTTGACCGGGGCCTGGCGGCCTATCAGCTGCGTGCCGGCACGGCCTCACCCCTGCGGGCGGGGCTTATCGACCAAGCGTTCTAACCCTGCGGCGGTGAGACAAAGAAAAAGGGCGGAGTATTTCTACTCCGCCCCTGATCTTTATACGTCTGGCTTAGAACTTCCTCGTTACACGCAGCACGCCCAGCACGTCTTCCTTACCGGCCACATGGCCCGCGTCGTGGCGGTAGACACCGCCGAACGACAGGGACGTATCGTCTTCAACCGGGAAGGCGTATACGGCTTCCAGATCGATTTCGCGGCCCTTGGAGCCCATATCCTGCGTCAGGTTGGTGCTGTACACCACATCCGACACATCGTCGCGGGCATAAGGCAGGTTGAACTGCATGCTGCCGTTCTCGACGCGCAGCGGCTGCGCCACCGAGAAGCTGAACACGTCGCCCTTCTGGGCCAGTTCGCGCCGTTCGATACCCATGTTGAACGCCGTGGTGATCAGGTTGCTCATCCCGGTGATCAGCGAGTCATTGGCCAGGCTGGGCTTGGTCCAGCCGGCATACATCGCGCCACGCAGCGTGGTCTTGGCATCCAGCTGATAACTGCCGCCAATGCCCGAGTACATGGTCATCGTGCCATTACCCAGCTTGAACGCCCCCGAACCCACCGTGCCCAGAACGCTGCCGTTTTCAAACAGCGCGCCGAAGGCCAGCGAGATCTTGGAGCTAGAATCCAGCTTGTAGGCCAGTTCCGCCTGGCTGCCGAAGTTACGCGCATCGGCCTTCTGCCGGCCACCTTCATGGCCAAAGAAGCCGGCCACGCGGACGGTGCCGCCAAAGCCCGGAGTTTCGATGATCGAGGCATAGCCATCGGTCGCCGCAAACGCCGCATAGGGGTTCTGCAGGTTGGATTTCACCAAACCGCGGTCCATACGCGTACGGTCGGATTCCGAGAAGCCCAGAGCCAACGCATTGGGGTCCTTATAGTGCAGGCTGGCGCTAGTGGCATCTGTGATTGAATCCGTCACCACAAACGCGCGGACATTCACGCGGCTGTCGCTTGGATCGCGCGGCTGTTCGCTGGTCAGGCGGCTATCCGAGCCGCTTTCGCTGATGAAGCCGACGCTGAAACGGTCGCCGACCTTCAGCTCCTGGCGGGCTTCGGGGCGGTCAAAGTTGAACACCACGTCTTCCGCGCGGAAGCTGTTGGACTGCATCTCGACCATGTTGCTGAGAGCCGTCTGGTAACCGCGATGATACG
>JACQAB010000117.1 GCA_016195205.1 Pseudomonadota bacterium | reverse complement strand
GTAATAAAGCGCCGATACCGCGCCGGCAGGCAGGGTCGAAGCCAGGATGGTGGATAGAACCACATAAATCTGAAGAGAACTGGTTACCGCAATGCCGGGCCCCAGCAGGCGCAGAAATCGTTTTACGTCTTTCGACCAAAGCGAAGAAGTAAAATGCAACGGAAAAATTTTCTGCCGGCGGCAGAAAATATAAAGCATCACGAGCTGAACAATACCACCGGCGATCATGGCCCAGCAACCCGTGCGGCCAATATCCAGGCCCAGCCCCCAGGCCAGCAGTAAACCTACGATCATGACGATGTTCAAAGCGATCTGCGCCAGCGCGCCGGGGCTAAATTTGCCATGCGCGTTCAACAAGGTGCCTTGCAGGGCCGTAATCGATATCAAAATAAGGTAAGAAAACGTGATGCGCGTATACATCACGGCCAGCGGAAAACGTTCCCCGTCATGCTTAAATCCGGGAGCCAGCAGCGTTACGATGTGCGGCATAAAAATAATGGAAAGCACCGTGAAAGGAACAAGCACCAGGATAATCAGCGTGAAAATCTGCCGGGCGAACAACTCGGCCTTGGCGGGGCCTTCCTGGTGAAGCTTGGTGGCATAGACGGGCACGAAAGAGGTGTCGATCGCCCCTTCGGCAAAAAAGGCGCGGAAGGCATAGGGCAGGCGCTGCGCCACCACAAAGGCGTCGGCAATGGGCCCGGCGCCCAGCAGGGTGGCCGTTAACAGGTCGCGCACGAAGCCAAGGAGGCGCGACAGCAGCGTGAAGAGGCCGATAGTGGTGACAGAACGATGAAAACCCATGGCCGCATGATGACAGGCTTTTGACAGTAGATAAAAGGGTTTGTATAACCGGGGCCTCAGAAAAACGGATCATTTTAAACGCGTCATGTCTGCCGCCTCGCCCGCCATCCCCCCACATTTGCGCCTTTACGTGATCGGGGATATTCACGGCTCGCTGGATTTGCTTGAGCAGTTGATGGACAAGATCGACGAAGATCGCGGAAATAAAAACCTGATGGTAAGAAAAATTTTTCTGGGCGATTATGTTGACCGCGGATTATACAGCCGCGAAATCATCGATTATCTGATTGAGATGGGAGAGGATGAAACCCCCTCGCCGGTTTTTTTAATGGGTAACCATGAACAGGTGATGCGTGAGCTGTTGCGCCATCGCGATCCTGATCTTTTGCAGGACTGGCTGCGCTTTGGCGGGCGGGAAACGCTTTCCAGCTATGGCGTCAGGCTTCCGACTCTGCCCAATCCGAATGATCTTCCGGTTATTCTGGAAGAATTCGCCAAAAAAATCCCTCAGCCGCATGCTCGTTTCCTTGAAGATCTGCAAACCCAGGCCGAGTTTGGTGATTACTTTTTCTGCCATGCGGGGGTGCGTCCGGGCGTACCGCTGGAAGCGCAGAACGAGCGCGACCTTGTCTGGATTCGGGATGATTTCTTGGGACACAAGGGCTCTCACGGTAAGGTCGTGGTTCACGGCCACACGATTGCCCCGGAGGTTGAGCATTTGCCCAACCGCATTAACATCGACACAGGCGCCTATGCCACGGGCCGTTTAACGGCCCTTGTTCTGGAAGGAAATAGGCAATGGTTTTTGCAAACCGGCTAAGCACTCTGAACATCGTTAACGCCGCCTTTTGGGCCCTTGCCCTGGCGGTGGTCCTGCTGCCCGTGGGATTGGGCGGCAACCGGCCTTTGCCTTTGGGCCTGGCGCAGGCCGCGCTGGCCCTAAGCGCCACAGGCCTGCTGCTGAACCAGGAATACTGGCAGGGCCTGAAATGGCCGCCGCGGGTGCTGTGGGCCCTGGGGCTGTTTGCAGGGGTGTTTGCCTGGGCTTGGCTGCAGACCCAGCCTTTTTTGCCAGCCGCATGGTCGCATCCTTTATGGATGGAAGCGGGGGTCTCGCTAAAGAAAGATCTTCATGGCGCGGTGGCTCTGGCCCCGGAAGACGCGCTTTATGGTTTAAGCCGGTTGATCACCTATGTAGTCGCAGGTTTTCTGGCCTATGCCTTTGGCCAGGACGCGAAAAAGGCCAAGCGGCTGCTTGAAATCATCTGGATCAGCGGCGTGGCCATTTGCCTGTATGGCCTGGCCATGCATGCCCTTGGCGTGCAGAAAATTTTGTGGATCGACAAATGGGCTTATCAGACCGATCTGACCGCTACTTTCGTCAGCCGCAATCATTTCGCTGTTTATGCGGGAGTAATCTTTGTCACCGGCCTGGCCTTGATGATGCAATCATGGCGCGAGGCCATGCGCGACCAGAAACCCACCATGCGCGCCAGCATTGCGCAAAACTGGATTCAGAAAGAAGGCCTACCGCGCGGCTTTTTATTGCTGCTGGTTTTTTTATGCGTGATTCTTAGCCATTCGCGAGCGGGATTTTTAATCACGGTGGCCGGCGTCTGTGGTTATGTCTTTTTCTTTCAGATTTACACCAAAAACTATCGCCGTGCTTTGTTGGTAGGGCTTCTTGCCGTGGTGATTGCCGTCGCGATAATCGCCGTTGCCACTCAGTATTCCGATCGCTTCGCCAAATTTTTGAACGATTATTCCTCTTTTGACCGGATCAAGGTTTATAAAATTATTCTGAATGCGGTGAAAGACAATCCGCTTCTGGGCTACGGATTGAATGGATTTCAGGCCGTTTTTCGCATGTATCAATACAACATGGTCATGGAATTCAACCGTGCCCACAGCGACGTGTTGGCCGCCTTGCTGGATCTGGGTGTGCCCATGGGGCTGGCCTTGTGGGCGGCGGTAGGGTTGCTGATAAGTGGGTTATGGCACGGGATACGCACGCGCCGCCGCCACGGCATTTTTCCCACGCTGGGCTTTACCGTCAGCTTGATGGTCCTTAGCCACGCCTCGATCGATTTCAGCCTGCAGATCCCGGGGGTGGCGGTGTTATGGGCGGCGCTGGTGGGAACGGGCCTGGCGCAAAGCTGGAGCAGCAGCGAAAAGCGGCCATTAACATAACCCCCCTCCCGAAGGGAGGGGAATCCATTACACCCAGCCGAAAGTTCATTGCTTAAGTGGAAAAACGTTAGCGCCCGGATGTGGTTCTTTGCCACTTCTCGTAAAGATCGGCATCCTGGGCCTGCAGGGCCTTGGCCACATCATTCAGCAAGCCTTTTTGCGCGGTGAGGTCGCGCGTGATGCCCGGCTGGGTGCGATAGGCCTTTACCCATAAATCATCCTGGCGGGCCTGCTGGCTTTCATCTTCCACATTGCGCAGGTCATACCACATGGCGGCCCGTTCAGGCAGCTGGCGGGGATCGTTAGGGCTGACGAAATCCGACATGCGCAGGGCGGCAAAGGCGGCTTCCTTGTCTTTTTGCGTGACCAGGCGGAAATAGGCCAGACGCGCCCAGGCAAAAGGCTCAGCCGGGTTTTTCTGCAGTGAAACCTCTTGTTGCGCGCGTAAATCGTTGAACAGCGCTGCGCGCTGGGTCAAATCCATCTTGTCGGATTGGTTCAGAGCCTTCTCGATCCGTTCATTGGCATCGGTAGAAGGCGTCATCGATGAAAAAACATTGATGCAGGCAAAAACGCCAAGCAGCACGGCCAAAACTGCCAGTGCCGGCTGCGGCAGATCAGTTGGTGTAGTAATCTTTGTAATGGCCATAATAGTAACCGTAGTCCCCATAGCCGTATTGCTTCTGCTCTTCCAGGTTTACCTGCGCCAGCACCACGCCCGTTATTTTGACGTTGTAATTGGCCAGATGCTTGATGCCCTGCTGCACCACTTCGCGCGGCGTTATGGCCCAGCGAATGATGTAAAGAGTGGCGTCGGCCAGCTTAGCCACCATGGCGGAATCCGCCACGGCCATAATGGGCGGTGTGTCGATCAGGATAATGTCATAGCGGTCGCGGACGGAAGCAATCAGCCGTTCCATCTGGCGTGAACCTAACAGATCCTGCGGGTTGGGCGTTTTGGTATGCGCGATAATGACATCCGCGCCGCTGGCGTCTTTCTGAATAACCTGTTCAAAGCTCACATCGCCTGCCAGCAGCATGGCCAGATCTGGCTTGGTTTTATCCAAGCTTAGAATGCTGTGCAGGCGAGGGCGGCGCATGTCGCCGTCAATCAGCAAGACTTTGTTACCTGATTTTGCCAAAAGCCGCGCCATGGACGAGGCAAAAATAGTTTTGCCTTCGCCGGGCAGGGCGCTAGTGACCATCATGACCTTGGGCGGCACGTCGACATTTGAAAAGTGCACGGCCGTGCGGATCGAACGGATGGCTTCGGCATAGGCCGAAAGGGGCTTTTCCAGAATATAGTCGGTGGGCAGTTGTCCCTCGGGGTTTTCGGCGATTGGCACAATGCCAAGGCCCGCTACTCCGCAAATGCGTTCCACCATGCTCAGGGCGCGGAAACCGCGATCCAGGTATTCCAGAAGCAAGGCCACCACAAAGCCCGTTACGCTGCCCATCACAATGCCCAAGGCCACGAACAGAAACATATTGGGGAAATAGGGCTTCAGCGGCACTTCGGCGCGCGCCACCACACGAGCATCGGCCACCTGCATATCCTGCTGCTCGGTGATCTGCTTTGAACGGTTTAAAAAGCCTTCATACAGGCTGCGGCTGGCGGCCGCTTCGCGCTGCAACTGGCGCAGGGTGACCATGGATTGATTGCCCGCGCCGGTTTTTCCTTCCAGGTCGGCCAGTTCTTTTTCCAGGCTTTGCACCTTGCCGGCGGCAATATCCAGATCATTCTGTAGGCCCGACACGGTTTTCTGGATTTCTTCGTTGATCTTGTCGCGGATGCTTTGCAGCTCGTTGCGCGTGTTGATCATCATCGGATGGCGGTCGCCATAGCGCGTGGCCAGGTCACCTTCCTTGCGGCGCACTTCGGCTTCCTGCTGGCGCAGTTTTTGAATAAGGTCCGAGGACAGAACTACCGAGGAGGTGGCCAGTTTATCGGGGTCCAGGTCCTTAATGCTGTCATAGCGCGCCTGGGCCTGCGACTGTTCGGCATGGGCGCTTAGCAGTTGCGAATTAATGGCGGTCAATTGCTGCTGGGTGATGGTTTCCTCGCCCACGCCCACCAGGTTGTTGGCCATTTTGAAGTCTTCCACGGCCTTTTCAGACGCACGCACCTCGTCGCGCAGGCTTTCCATGCGCTTGGTCAGCCAGGTATTGGCGCGCTGGGTGGTGTCGTATTTCACTTCCAGCTGATCGACCAGATACTGGTCGGCAAAGGCGTTGGCGATTTTCGCGGCGCGCACCGCATCGCCATCGCGATAACGAATGCTGAAGCTGTAAGACCGCCCGTCGTTGGTTATATCCAGCTGCTTCAAAATCTTGCCGGCCACGGCGTTACGGTCCAGGTCTTCCTGTTTAACGCGCTCTTCCTTTTTGCCGCTGGCAAACAGGCGGTTCAACCAGCCCATGCCCGATAGGCTGGGATTAAAATCCTTGTCATGCAGCAGATTCATATCCATGACCACGCGATTGGCCACCGCGCGTGAAGTGATAATGTCCATTTCACTGCGCACGGCCGATAAATCAGGCGGGAGGTTGGAAATCACCGCTTCCATGTTCGTTACATGGGTGCGGCGCGGATCCAGCATGATCATGGTCTCGCCGGCATAGCGTGGCGGCAAAATCAGCGCCAGAAGAATGGCGATAGCGGTGACCCCGGCGGCGATCATGGCAATAAGACGCGCATTGCGCTGAGCAAACAGCCACATCTCGCGGGCGTCGGTCATTGCCAGAAACTTTTCTTGATCCATAAATCCTGCTTTCAAAGACCTGCGGCCTGTTTATCCATTCAAATGAACTATGTCTTTAAAAAAATCGTTCCGGAACGCTGACGACATCGCCAGGGTGGACGGAACCGTCTTCTTCTACTTTTTCTTCTTTGCCCTGATTGCCACCGCGACGCAGCGTAATATCGCCTTTATCCGCCCGGTAGGTATAGCCACCCGCCATAGCTATGGCATTAATCACCGTCATGCCGTTCACATAGCCATAACTGCCGGGTTTCATGACCTCGCCCACGATAAAGAAGGGGCGGTAATTGCCGACTTCCACGCTGACATGCGGGTCTTTCATATACCCGTCCAGCAGCTTGGTGGTGATGGTGGACTGTAATTGTGACAGAGTGCGGCCGGCCGCATCCACCTCGCCAATCAGCGTCATGGAAACCTTGCCGGTAGAGGTCACTTCGAATTCACCTGACAGGTCGCTTTCTCCGAACACGGTGATTTTCACCTTATCGCCCACACCCAGCACATAATCGCTGACGCTGCCGGACGAGGAAGGTTCCCCACCAGCGGGGTTTTTTGCATCCACTGGGAAGGGCAGCAAGATCACGGCAAAAAGCAGGATCAGCGCGAGCGACCCCGTTGTTATCCTATGACTTATTCCTTTTTGCATGGCTTCTGCCGAAATTAATATCAGTATTGCGAACCCAGTCTGACCAACACAATATGACGATCATAACCACTGCCCGGTGAATTCGAGGTCTGCGACGTAAAGTCGTAGGTCAGATCGGCAAAAAAGTTGCGGCTGATGAAATAACGCGAACCGCCCCCGATGCCATACACGTTATCTTCGCGCGTTGAGCTTTGATAATTGCGATTTTCGTACATGGCATTGGCTTCCAGGATCACGTTGCGACGCAGTTCATGCGTTACGGTCACCGAGGCGCCGGTATCCAGGATGGCCGTAGCCGCCGCGGGGTTGTTCACGCCGCCCACGGTGGTTTCCTCGATGCTGCGGGAAGCTTCACCTTCGACTGAGGTCAGTTCCGTCACGTTCCACAACAGTCTTCCACCAAAATCCACCGCATCGACGGTGTTGTTGGCGAAGTTGTAGTAGTCGCGGTTCAAGTATCCAACATAGGCCTCGCCGGTGGTGATGCCGCCGAAATCCATGGTGGCGCCTACATCAACCGTATAGCCATTGGAAGACCGTTGTGCGCTGGTCTGATAGTCGCGCGTTTCATAATTGCCGCGAACGAAGGGCTTAAAGTTTTCGGTGTAGTCATACGAAACTTCAGCGCCGCCCCGGTTATAGGCGCGGTTACGCGCATTCTGAAGCGCCGAGCCACCACCGACCAGCGAAACGCTTTCGTAGTCGTAATAGCGGAAGCCGTACAGGGCCTTGGCTTTCAGTTGGCCCACGCCGCGATACGCATCCACATCCGCGGTCATCAGGTTGTAATTGGTGGGAGCCGCCGCCGAGCCAAGCGCGTTGGGCGAGGAGCGAGGTTCCGTGATGCGCTGATATCCCAGCGCGCCGTCCAGCCAGGTTTGCTGGGCGATGTCGTAACGGCCTTCGGCCTGCAGCACGCCATCGTCAAAGTCTTCGGCGTTGTTGTTGGTATAGCGGTTGATGTCGGCCAGGCCGGTGATCGCCACGGCATGCTGCCCCCAGTTGGAAACAAGCGCGAACGCCGGATCAACCTTCCACACCACATCGTCTTTCGCGCCAGTGTTGGTGGAATAAATATTGCTGTCGTAATAACCGGCGACGGTCATGGATGGAAAGAACTGGAACGAGCTGATGTCGATGGGGGTGGGGTCAAAGTCTGGGCGTGGACGCTGGGCCACCGATTGACCGCGAATGGGGTCAAACTGTTCCACCGTTGAGCGGCGCGTGTTGATCGAACCATCAATCGACGGCCGCCCGCCAAAGAAGCCCTGGTTGGCTTCGGCAGCATTGCACACAAACACTCCCATGATCGCCAGTAAGGCGAGGGCAGACTTTTTCATTATTAACTCCTATGGATCACACTGAGGGGTAAGAGGAGAGGGCTCCTTAAGATTTAATCTGCGCTTGGCGTTACCGCACCCGTCACACCGGTGGTGGGAGGCGTAGGCGCCTGAGCGAGAGAAACCTGGTCTTCCAGTTCTTTGGTATCGCAGGTGGGATTGC
>JACQAB010000116.1 GCA_016195205.1 Pseudomonadota bacterium | reverse complement strand
ATGCCGGCGATCAGCAGGCGAATATCGGCTTCGTCATCCACAATAAGAATTTCGTGCGTCATACCCGTTTCTCCCAAAGCCAAAGGCTGTTTTTAAGTGCCGGAAAAATTCCGGCAGAATCAAACGGCTCTTTTTTCATTCTGTTCAATCGCCGCGTCTTCTTCAACGGTATTTACGTCCTCGACCGGCGGATGCGAGGGAAACCGCAGAATGACTCGCGCGCCGCCTTCGATTCGATCTTCGATCGCCAGGTGGCCGCGGTGATCTTCCATGATCTTCTTCACAATGGCAAGGCCAAGCCCAGTGCCCTTGGCGCGGGTGGTCACATAGGGTTCCGTAAGGCGATGACGCTGTTCTTTGGGCAGACCCTTGCCATTATCTTCCACGCTGATGCTTATATCGTCGCCGATCTTTTCCATGGCGATGGTGATCAGCCCACGCGGAAGCGATTGTCCTTCGGGCGCGGCGCGGCCTTCAATCGCCTCAATCGCATTCTTTATAAGGTTGGAAAGCCCCTGCCCCACCAGGCGTCCGTCGCAGGTAGCATAAATTTGTTTCTGCGGAAGCTTGGTGACGATGTCGATATCGCTTTGCGCGGGCGCGTGCAGCAGCACGGCATGGCGGCACAGATCATTCACGTTCTGGCGATGCATCACCGCCTTGGGCATGCGCGCAAAGGCCGAGAATTCATCCACCATGCGGCCAATATCGTCCACCTGGCGGATAATCGTATTAAGGCAGGAAACGAACACTTCGGGATCACTCGTTATTTCGTCAAGATAACGCTTGCGTAATCTTTCGGCGGAAAGCTGAATGGGTGTCAGCGGGTTTTTGATTTCATGGGCAATGCGCCGCGCCACGTCACCCCACGCCGCTTTGCGCTGCGCGGCGACCAGGTCACTGACGTCATCAAAGGTCACCACATAGCCCGGCACGTCTTCCACCTGTTCCAGCGACACGCGCGCGAAGAATATTTTGGTCGGGCGGTCGGGCCGTTGGATTTCCACCTCACCATCCACAAAGCGCGAGGCTGGGCGCTGGGCAATCTGCGCCATCAGCTGTTCCATTTCCGGCAGCAGGGATAGAAGCGGCTTGCCGACAAAGGTTTCCGGCTGTGGCAGTTCCAGCAGCAAGGCTGCCGATGAATTCACCAGCGTGATCATGCCTTCGTGATTCACGCCGATCACCCCGGCGGAAACGCCTGAAAGCACGGCCTCGGTGAAGCGGCGGCGGGTATCCAGCTGGCGGTTGGCGTCAATCAACTCGTTCCGCTGGCTTTCCAGCTGCCCCGTCATGCGGTTAAAGGCCCGGCCCAGGGATCCCAGCTCATCTTCGTATTTAAGAAACTTTTCTTGAATACGCACGTTCAAATCGCCCGCGCGCACATGTTCGGCGGCATCCACCAGCACGCTTAAAGGCGTGCCAAGGCGATTGGCGAAGTTCATCCCGAACCAGATGGCCACCAGCAGCAGCAACAGCGCCACCACCACAAAGGTCAGGAACAACTGCTTTTGCAGGGAACCGCTTCGGTTTTTTACGGCGGTGTATTCGGCCACCGCGCCTTCCGCCGTTTCCACGTGTTGCAGCACGCGCGGCTCCACCAATCGTCCGACCAGCAGATAGGCGTCGAACAGCGCGTCGATCTTGGACAGGGCGCGCACTTTGTCGTATTTCTGGCCGGTCATTAGCACCACCTCGCCACGCCGGGCGCGTTCCATCATGTCTTCGGTGACCGGCTCAAATTCCAGCGAGAAACTCAGCGCCGACCGGCCCAGAATTTTGCCGGTGCTGTCGAACACCAGGGATTCCGTCAGCCCGCGAATGTTCGACTGCGCGTCGATAAAGCGATTGAACAGCGCGGTATTGCCCGCCAGTTGTGGCGCTTCGCGGTTAATGTCGTTCACCATGGCCAGCGTGTCGGCGCGGATGGTTTGCTGGTGTTCCACCAGGTAAGCCTTGGCGACTTCCATGCTTTCGTCCACCACGCGCTGCACGCGTTCGGAAAACCAGCCCTGCACGCCGAGGGAGAAGAACAAGCCCGCGAACAACGCGACGATAATCGTCGGCGTCACCGCCAACAGGCTGAACACGCTGACCATGCGCAGCTGCAGCACCGAACCCGACTTGGCCTGCCGCCGCAGCGCAATGATCCGCAACAGGCGATAGGAAACCAGTACCGACAGCGCCACCAGGCAGAACAGGCACAGGCTAAGCAGGGCTTTAATGGTGTTATCGCCGCCCAGCACCGGCACGCGCAGCATGATCAGGCTGAAGGTGATTAGCCCCACCACCACCGACGCTACGGTCAGCCACAGCGCTACCTTGCGGAATACCTTGGCCTTGCGCGCCCATTCGCACAGGCGCTGCCAGGCCGTGGGAGCGGCTTGGGGCGATGCGGAAACAGGAACGGGTTGGGCCATGGTCATGTTTTAAGCGGCTCTCTTGTAATTCGAACGTTCGGGGGGGATGCCCAGCTCACGAATGCGTTTGCGTAAGGTATTGCGGTTGATACCCAGCAGTTCCGCCGCGCGCAGCTGGTTGCCGCGGCAGGCATACAGGCTCAGCACGATCAGCGGGCGTTCCACTTCCTCGATCACGCGGGAATAAATTCCCTCGGCCGGCAACTCTTCGCCATGCGTGCGGAAATAACCGCGTAAGTGCTCCTCCACCGTTTGCGAAAAGCTTTTAAGCGACATGATTCACCTATGCGGCCAAAGAAAGGGGTTCCGGCGCGGCCTCGCCGAAGAAACGGTTGATAAGCGCGTGCACGGATTCCACAGCGGAAAGCTTGTTCACCTCGGCGCGGAACTCGGCCCCGCCCCTATAGCCCTTGGAATACCAGCCCAGATGCTTGCGGGCGATGCGTAGGCCCGCCTCGATGCCGTAATGGCCCAGCATATGCTCGTAATGCTTCATGATCAGGTCGCGGCGCAGCGCAGCAGGTGGTTCAGCGGCCACTTGGCCGTGGCGCAAATAATCCATCACCTGTTTCACAAACCATGGGCGGCCATAACAGGCGCGGCCGAT
>JACQAB010000104.1 GCA_016195205.1 Pseudomonadota bacterium | reverse complement strand
GAAGTTCGGCCAATTCCTTCTCGCCCTTCATGAGCCTGCGATCCTCATTGATCCATGCCAACGGAATATCGCCGTGCAGCTTCAGCTCCATCGCCAAATCCAACGCGACGTTCGCGTGGTATTCAAGGCTTGCAATCGACAGAGAATGATATTTGTTGATGATCACTCCCACCAACATTTCGTGCTCTGCGTTTTTGCGCTTCCTCAGCAGCAGGCACTCACCGCCATCAATGCCGCCGTCCACGCATTCGATCTTCTCCGATAGCGCCTGAAGCGACTTCGTATCGATCCCGCGGAACGTCCGCCGATAGTTCAGCATCGCGTCGTGCGCCGCCTTATGCGTGTCATCGGTCGGGCCGGCGTAAAACGCACTCACGGCCAAACGCATCTCGACGAGACGCTGCGGGCGTTCGCTCTCGGACATCTGTGCCCTCGTGCGCGCGCGGCACCGTGATCCGGGGCCCCGTTTCCCCTTCATCCCACGGCATTAATTATCTTTACCCGCGCCTGCCCGCCGGAAAGTAAAATAAGCCTTGTCCCGCGCGGGGCAGGGCTTTAAAACTTTGCCGTTATTTTTCGGGAGAAAATTTCATGCTGCATGCCGCTCTTGGCGCATCGCTGCCCCAGGCGCCCGGAGATCCGGACGCGCCGCGGGGCGAACCCCGTACCGCCATGGTTCAACGGCTGAAACAGCCCACCGGCCGGCTAGATACGCCGTTTAATCCTATGAAGGATTTTTTTACGCCGGGCGAACGCGCCGCGCTTTCCCATACCCTTACCTTCGATAACATGGGCTACGCTGATCATGATAATCACCGCTTGAAGGCCATCCTCGATGTGATGAGCTTTCTTGCCAATCCCCCCTTCCTCAGAGAGGCTCCCCCCGACGAAGAGAGGTCCCTCCTGACAACCGCCGTGCATACCGTTTCCGTCCAGCCCAGCCGCCGTGAAGTGGAATACATGAGGGGGCTGGCCTTAAAACCCGGCGGGCGCTTCCTCACCGACCCGACGGTGGCCATGCCGCAGGTCACCGAGGAACAGGTCAATTTCTTCATTGGCAGCCGCCCGCAGGACGTTCCGTTTTACATCATCGCGCCCCGGCCCCTGCCCGGCGGTGGCGTCAATTATATAGACTATGCGAAAGCCTTTATCTCGCGCGAGGTTGCGGGCGGCCCCACCGGCCTGGTGGTGCCCTCGCGCGTGCGCGATAGCGCCCTGCGCATGGGCGCCCATGCCCGCACGGCGGGGTGGGTTGACATGGACAATCCCGTTTTCTTTTTCCGCGACTGGGGAATGTTCGACCGGGTCTGCCAGATCCTGAATCTCAAGCACAACATTCCCCAACCGCTTTTCTCCCGTCCTGCTCGGCCGCAGCTGATCGGGGAGCATTACAGTGGGGTATTCATGCCCGGCCCCTTGTGGGTTCCATCTCTTCACGCGCCGGTGCGACGCCATTGTGGTGCCAGCGGACTTCAGCACGGGCAGCCGTCTTAACGGTCCGTAACTCAAGGCTTTCTGTTAATCGTTACGGCATTGACATAAATTTGCCGCCCGCTAAACTGGGCGCAGAAATCCCATTATTTAATTCTATTTTTTGGAGCCGATATGTCTCAGCAAAAAACCCTGGCCTCTTTAAGGTTGCTGGTCGCTATTCTTGATCCTCACGGGACCTTCGATACCGAAGCGCATGCGGCGCTGCTGGAAGGCGCGGGCATTCTTAAAATGACCACCGGCACCCTGGCCACGCTGGCGCTGCGCGGCGCGGCAATGGAGATCAATTCGCTGTCCCACCGGCAGGCCAACCAGCTGATAGACGGCATCTTGAAAAGTACGAAAGCTTTCTCACTCGAATGTCGCGAAGCCATCTGCGAAATACGCAACCTGGAGGGCGCACGCGATCATTTCAATGTTTTCGGGGATGATCTTCATGGGTTTGCGCCGGATGGGAAAGCCACCCTGGCCCAGGCGGCAATCCGGCTGATCGAGAATGCCCAAAAACACCGCGCCGCGCCCGGCCAGCCGCAGGCTTAAAGCCTAGGCCGTTCCGGCGGCTTTGCCGGCTCACGCCTCAGCCATGGTGCGGGAAGCCATGTTTTGTCCCGGAAGGCGCCGCACGGACTTTGCCCGAAAACGGCGGCGCGCCCTGGCAAGATCGAAGGCAAGCTGCATGCGTAGCCACATATCGGCGGGTGGCTTGACGAAGGCCTGTTCGAGGCGCAGGGCCACGTCGGGCGTGATGGGTGATTTGCCGTTGACGATCTCGGACAGGGTTTTGCGACTCAAGCCTAGAGCCTTGGCTGCGCCCGTGACCGACAACTTACGCGGCTTCAGCAAGTCTTCGCGTAGGATTTCGCCGGGGTGGGCGGGATTCAACATGGCCATGGTAACCTCCCTCAATGATAGTCGATCAAGTCGACATCGCAGACATTTTTGTCGGCAAAGCGGAAAATAATCCGCCAGTTGCGCGAAACCGTAACGCTCCAGAAACCCTTTAAATTTCCGCTCAAGGCATGTAGGCCCCAATCCATCCGCAGATCGTCCGGCGAACGGGCGCTGTCAAGCGCCGTTAAAATGCGCCGCACTTTTGTGCGATAGGCCGCCGTGATCCGGCTTTCATCCCCGCGTTCGCAGAAACGTTTCAAGCCGTTATGCCGGAAACCGGTGATCATGCCGCCGGCATTCTAATACTGTAACCCAGTGGGTGTCAATCAAAAAACGCGCTTACGCTGTCCCGGCGGCTTTGCTGATATCGGCGGCGCGCATCTGGTTCTGATACAGCGCGTTGAAATCAATCGGCTGCAGCAACAAAGGCGGGAAGCCGCCCTCGCGCGTGGTGTTGGCGACAATAGCGCGCGCGAAGGGAAACAGATAGCGCGGCACTTCGGCCAGCGTCAGATAGCGCAGGTTTTCTTCCGATAATCCGGGCGGCGGGGTAATCACCGCGGCATAGGCCAGTTCCACCAGGAAGGCGTTCTTGCCGGCTACCAGGGCCTGGGCGCGCACATTCAGCGACACTTCGAACATGGCGGCGTCGATCGAGCGCGTTTGCGCCGTAACGTTCACGTCAATCTTGGGCGGCTCGTTACTTTGCACATCTTTGGGATGCGCCGGGCCTTCGAAGGAAAGGTCGCGGATATACTGGGCGTTTACCGCAAAACCGGAGGGCGGCGGCGCGGGCGGAGAGGGGACGTCGGTCATAGGTGGGAGAGTAGTGAGTAATGAGTAGTGAGTAAAGAGCAATGAGGACGATCCGCCCTCACGACTCAATACTCATTCCTCAATACTTCTTTACTCTTCCGTCCAGCCGCCATCCGGTTGCCGGCACTCGGTGCCTTGCGGATGTCGTGACTGTTGCCGATGAGGAAGAAACGGTGATCAGTAAGGGGGATAGTAATAGCGATAGCGGTGCCAGGGCCGGTGCACCTGGTAATACACCGGAGGAGGCGGGGCGTAATACACCGGCGCGGGCCTTACATAAACGGGCGGCGGCGTTTCATAAATCACCGGCGGTGGCGAAGTGTAATAGACCGGAGGCGGCTCGGCCGCATAAGAGGGTTCGCCGTAATAAGTATAGCTTTGGGCTTCAGCTTGCTCGCGCGCGTTTTCCTCGTCGGACTCGCGGCCGATGGCGTTGCCAATCAACCCGCCGGCGACCACGCCGCCCACGGTGGCGGCGACATTGCCGCTGCCATGACCGAACTGGCTGCCGATCAAGCCGCCCGCGGCGGCGCCACCCAGCGTGCCAACGGTTTCAGCATCGGCGCGCGCCATCACCGGCACGGTCGATGCGCCGCCGATCAGCGCGGCGATAAGCGCATGGGTTAGAAACTTTTTCATGTTTTCCTCCTTCAAGAAACCTAAAGGGGATTAAGCAAGACGTGACCAAAAGCGTAAAATCGGGCGGTGACCGAATTGGGGCATCACCCTGTCGGAATCGAGGAATCTGGCGGGAAAAACCCAAGGATTTCGGTAGGTTGAGTCTTAGGGAGCTGTTCATCAAATATCGATGCGTTTTTTGGAGCGGCTAAGCGACTAAGCGACTCAGATGCCCAGCCGGTTAGTCGCTTAGCCGCTTAGTCCCTTAGCCGCTCAACCGCTCTTATGAAACTTCCCCCTCCCATCGCGCCACACGATCTGGGCGTTGGCGCAATCCAGGCCGGACAGGGTGAAAATAAAATACCAGTGGCTGATCACCAGCGCCGGGCCGACGCTTTGTTCCTGCGCCTGGTCTTCCAGCGCCAGGAACGCCCGCACGCGCCGTTCGATGTCTTCCTGGCCCTCGTTGCGCGGCGGCCACCATTGCTCGTCTTCCAGCGCCGAAAAATCCGCCCCCGGCCAGCGGGCTTTCAGATCTTTCGCGCCGCTGCCGATGTCGCAGGAATAAAGCCGCCGCTCGCCCAGCAGCGGCAGCACCTTCAGCGGCAGGTTCAGCGCCTCGGCAATCGGCCGCGCGGTTTGCAGGGCGCGCGTATAGGGGCTGCACAGCAGGCGCCGCGGCGGTTTCTGGGTGCCGGGCGGGTTGCGTTTCAGATTTATGAAATGCGTGGCCGCGCCCTTGGCCTGGTCATGCCCGCGCGCGGTCAGCGGCGCGTCGCTAATGCCGGGATCGCGTCCGGTTTGCTCAAACCGCGCGTTGAATTCGGATTCTCCATGGCGCAACAGGTACATCACCGCCTTAAGAAGACGAAAAGCCCCGCTGAATCAATCCTATTTTTTTCTTTCAGGGATGGCGTGCTATAACGCCGGGCATATAAAACAGTGATTTTCAGGACAGAAGCATGAACGCAAAACCTCCCGGTTTCGATCCCACACAAGGCGCCGGCGGCGCGCAAAACCTCGTCATCGAGCTTGATTTTATCTTTTTACGGCAAAGCCTGATGCATCTTGAAGTCATGAAAGATCTGGGCAAGGCCGTCACGGTTCCCGTGCTCATCGTCGACGCTCTTGGATTTTTGGAAAAGGCCAACAGCCCCGCCGGAACAGAGTTACCGAAACTGGGCTGGGAGTTGCGCGAGCAAACCACCCTTTACGAAGAAGTAGGCAATGACGGCTTCCCCTGCGGCGAGCAGATCCGCATTTCCTTTCATGGCGAGAATGCCCTGCGCCTTGACCGCTTGCGCGCTCAGCTGCGCCTTCCGTCGTGCAAAGAACTGGCCATGGAGGCGCTGACGACTTACCGGGCGCATTTGTGGAGGGCGCCCGAAGAAGCCGCCGCGAATACATCTGAACCCACCCGCGCGCGTGCTAAGTTTGTCGCGTGTACGCGCCCCGGGACGCGGCGATGGGCTGCCGCAGGCCGGCCATTAACCTCCGCGTGCCTTGTATAAGCCATGGCGGCATCCTATGCTGAAGATATGGAAATCCTGCTTTACGCCCTGATCGCCGCGTTTTTTGCCTGGCGGCTTTACGCCACGCTCGGCACGCGCCATGAGGGCGAGCGCCAGCGGCCCAATCCCTTCGCTACGCCCGATGATACGGTGCAGGGCAATCGCGCCAAAGAAAGTGACCCCAAAAACCTGCTTGCCCTGCCGCTGAACAAGCCTTTGCCCGCACCGTCCATGCAAGAAGCCTCCGCGCCCGCGCCAGACTCGCTATCAGGCGCGCTCTACGCCCTGCAGAAGGCCGAGCCGAATTTCGATGAAAAAGCCTTTCTGAAAGGCGCGCGCGTGGCGTTCGAGATGATCGTGCACGCCTTCGCCGCCCAGGACCGCGAGGCGCTGAAAAACCTGATGAGTCCGGTGCTGTTCGAAGCCTTCACCAAGGCGATGGATGAGCACAAGCAAAAGGGCGAGCGCGTGGAGATGAAGCTTTTGAACCTGCGTGAGGCGCATCTCAGCGCGGCGCGCATGGACGGCCGCATGGCCTATGTGACGGTGGAGTTTACCTCCGACCAGTCGCGGGTGATTTACAGCGGCGACACGGTTCAGGAGAACGCCGGCACGCAACGCCTGCACGATATCTGGACCTTCCGGCGCGAAACCGGCTCGCCCGATCCGAACTGGCTGCTGGTGGAAACCAAGACGGGTTAGGCGCGCTCCGCAGCGGGAAGGCGGCGAGCAGAAAGGGGCATCGCGGCCTTGATGACCTTGCGCGGAATAACAACCAGGTCATCGCCGATCAACCGCACAATTTTGTCTTTCGGGCCTAGGACGATTTTTTCCATCCTGCAAAAATCCCCATCACCTGAGTAGTAGTGCACAGACTCTTCGAAAACACCCCAGCCGGTCTTCGCCTGGGCCAAGGTGATCCACTTCTCGTCTTCAGGGGCCCATGTTTTAGGCTCGCCGGAAACAGCGTAAAGCAGGTGATTAGGCTCAGAAATACTGCCATCGGCCCTTTCACGCCTCACGCCGTTCACATAAAAAACCGCGATGACCTCGCCTTTATTTTTGATTTCAACGGCGGCAATTTGGTCCGCGGAGGTGGAAGGCTTTCTTTTCAGAAAATCCCGAAGGCCTTGCGGCAGGCTCAAGATTTCATCGCCCTCAAGATTGGCAAGCCTTTCCGCCTCACCCGCGTCTAACGGGAAAGTTGGAATGTACTCCGCATCGCGGGCGCGATCGGTGCCTTTGTGGTCGATGCCGTAGCAAATAAATCTGATGTTTGGGGAACCGGGGGCTTCTTCTGTGACAGACATGCGAGTCTCCTGAATATTTATTGAAGAGAATGGTATTTTTCTAATGAAAAAGCTTTTGTCTGTAAAGCGCATAGTATGGTTAATCTTAACGCATGAGCGTTGCCGTTCCCCGCCAATATCTTAAACCCGCCGATTGGGCCGAGGCGCCCTGCGCCGTTCCCGACGAACTTAAAAAAAACCACCGCTTGTGGCGCGTTGAATCGCCCGGCGGCAAAAGCCTTTTCACCGGCTATTTCGAGCCGGAATTGCGCGGCAGTCTGACGCGCCAGGGCCCGTTCCAGCACGCGCTTTATGCGCCGCCCGCTGATCTTATTTGCATGCCGAACACGGCCGAGGTGGGTGGTTTTGGCCGGATGGAAAACGGAAAAATCACCCCGCATTTTTCGCGCGCGGAAATTGAAAACGGCGCGCTGGAAGGAAAAAATCTGGAACTGCTTTACGTGGACGACCCGGTCGATTTGTTTTTCCTGCAGGTGCAGGGCTCGGGCCAAATTCATTTGCCGGATGGCGGCAAAAGACGCGTGAGCTTCGCCGCAAAAAACGGCCAGGCTTACACCTCGATCGGCGCGGTGCTGAAGCGCGAAGAACATTTAAATCCCGCCACCATGGGGGACATCAAAAACTGGCTACGCGCGTATCCCGAACGCCGCGCCGAAATTTTGAACCGCAACGCCTCGTTCATCTTTTTCAAATTCCTGGAAGGGCCCGGGCCGGTGGGTGCCTCGGGCGAAGTGTTGCAGCCCGAGCGCAGCCTGGCGGTGGATGACACGCTGTGGCCCTATGGACTCGAGGTCATCGTTGAAACGCGGGACCCTTTGGAAAACAAGCCTTTGGTGCGGCTAATGCGCACCGCCGACACCGGCTCGGCCATACGCGGCGTCGTGCGCGGTGATATTTTTTTCGGCTGTGGCGCGGAAGCCGGACGCCGTGCCGGGGCCATGGCGCATGAGGGACGCCTGTGGATAATTTTGCCTGTGTCGAATTAACAGATTTATCCACAGCGGCGCGGCCACAATGACCCTGCATTTTTCTTGACCGTGTAGAGGGATCGTTTCACATTCCAAAACCTCGCCTCTTTTTTTGATTTTTCCAGGAGACATTGGATGCGCGTCCCCCGCCTTTGCAGGATTTTTTCTGCTGCCGTTTTGCTTGCTTTGCCCACAACCGCTTTCGCCGATTTTTCTATCCAGAACGGCGGCGCCGCGCCGCAGGGCTATGGTTCGAATTCCGGTTACGCGTCGTATAGCACTTCCTCTTCTTCCGGATACGCCACCCCCGCGCCCACCACCAGTCCCACCGATCCTTACGCGGCCTACAGCGCTGCCTCGCCCAGCACGGCTTATGCCGATCCCACCGCGGGCTATAACGCCGCGGGTTATTACACTCCGGGTTATGCCGCGGCGGCCACCGCCTATCCTTCCGCGCCTGCTGGAAGTTCAAGTTATGGCGTGAACAGCACGCTGCCGGCCTTCCAGTCGCAGGGCGGCGCCAGCGCGCCGAACGCCTATGCGCAGGCCTCCGCCACCGCGAATTATTATGCGCAGCGGCCGGCTTATCCTTCCTATGGCACCGATCCGGCGGCGACGCCCTCGCTTGCCGCCGTCCCGTCGGCGCAAAGCGCGGTGTATGATCCTTCGGCCGGCAACAACGCGCAGCCGCAGATTATTCAGAACACGCAGTCACCCGATTATTCCTATGCCTCGGCGGCGTTTGAAACCAACGGCTATCCGCCGCAACCCGCGCCGCAGCAGCAGCCCTATCCGCCGCAGGGCTATGCCCCCGCGCCGCAGGCTTACGGTTCAGCGCCTTACGCTCCGCAGCAGCAACAACAGCCCGCGCCTTACGGAGCTTCCAGCTATGGCATGTCGGGCTATGCGCCTTCCTACGGCGCGCCACAGCCACAACCCGCCCCGCAGGCTTTTTCGAACAATTACGCGCAGGGCGTTTATCCGCAACAGCAACCCGCCGCGCCCTCTTACGGTTCCGGCTATGCGCAGCAGCCTTCCTACGCCGCCGCCGATCCGATGCAGCCTTACGGACAGCAACCTCAACAAGCCTATGCCGCGCCCGCGCCCTATACCCAGGCGCCCAGCTATGGGCAGTCTCCCGCGCCAAGCTACCCGTCCTACGGCACGCCGCAGGATTACGCCATGCAGCAGCCCTATGCGCCGCCGCCTTCCTACGCCGCGCCTGCTTACGCCGCCTCACAGCCGGCTTATGTTGTCACGCCGCCGGCAACGTCTTACAACTCGGACCAGCCGCGCGTGCATGTCACCAGCAAGCCGCGCTATGAAGTCGATGACGATATGGATGAGGACGAAGACGGCAGCATGGCGCCCAGCGCCGGTCCCACGCGCCGCCCCGGCAGTTTTTATGTCGCGCTCAAAACCGGCCTATCCATTCCCCGGGACAGCAAATTCACCGACACCACCAACGGCGACTATGACGAGGCTTATAAAATGGGCTGGGAGTTCGGCGGCGCGGCGGGCTACAGCTTCGCGCCCCTGAACAACTGGCTGGCGCCGCGCGCCGAACTGGAAGTCAGCAGCCACCGCGGCAGCATCGATGAAATCACCGTGGGCGGCACGACGTTCAGCGATCCGGCGGCGTTCGGCGACGTCAACACCTGGCGCGTTTTCACCAACGGCTATCTGGATTTCAACACGCCCTGGCGCCGGTGGTTCACCCCATGGATTGGCGGCGGCGTGGGCATCGGCTTCGCCGATTTCGACCGGCTGGGCACCAGCGCCACCAGCGTGGCGCTTTCCGACAGCGGCGTGGGCTTCGCCTATAACGCCGCAGTGGGGCTGACCTTCCCGCTGTGGAGCCCGAATTCGATGATCGATCTGGGCTACCGCTATACGCAGGTGATGGATATTGATCTGAAAACGATCGATGGCACCTCCACCACCGCCGATGTGAGTTCGCATGAATTCACGCTCGGCTTCCGCCAGAACTTCGCCACCGGCGGGCTGTTCTACTAAGCCTTTGTCATCCCGGCCAAGCGAGCGAAGCTCGCGCGAGCCGGGATCTCATTTTATTTCTGACCGAAAACCAAATGGGATCCCGGGTCTTCCGCCTTCGCTAAAGCTTCGGCGGACGAGTTCGCTTGATAGACCCGGCGTAGCCTTGGCGAAGCTGGGCCGGGCTCGCTACACTCGCCCCTCGCCCGGGATGACAGCCTCGTTTAAGGCTGGCGTCCTTCCAGCCAGCCGGGCCGCTTGGGGCCTGTCCTTTTCGCACGTGCGAAGCATCGCACTTTATTCAGCGTAGCTTCCTGTGGAAGGCTGACAAGCGTATTTCCGGGAATTTTTGAATTTATCCCCTTTATTCAATGCCATAATTCGCCCGGTACAAAAACCCCCACCCAGGAAAAAGAATACGTGAATTTTCGAAATTCGCTTTGGGTTGCCTGCGCTCTTGCCGTCGCGCCTGTTGCCGGCATGGCCCAGGATTTACCTTACGCCACCAAGCTGGCCGCCGCTACCCCCGCCGCGATTCCTGATTTTGAAGCGCGGCCTTCTGACTCTTTGCGCTTGCCGCGGCTTACCAAGGCGCTTCTCGCGGCTCAAAAACCCCGGGTGCTTGCT
>JACQAB010000103.1 GCA_016195205.1 Pseudomonadota bacterium | reverse complement strand
TTTGATTGGCCAGGAAGCGAGCGACGGCGTGGCAGGCCCCACGTCGAGCGAAGCTGACGCCGCCAATCAAAATCCTGGTCAAACCCTTGCGGGCGCGGCAAAATCATCGCCCGGCGTCTTCAGAAAGCTTGTCCGTAGGCACCGCTACGACCAGCGCTTTCTTCATAGCCGGATCGATGATTTTGCCAGCGCAGAACCCATGATTTATATGTCGATACAGCCTATAGCATTCTCTAGCGTTGTAAACGTCCCTCTTTTTGTTGAATACCCGTCATGAATGACAGCGCTTCCGCCAGCCTTGGGCTTGAACTGCCCCAATTGCTTGAACGCATGCATCGCCGCTTTCTGGATGTGGTGCGGATCGAGCTGATGCATATCGGCGTGCGTGACATCAACCCCGTGCAGATCATGATGCTGGCGGCCATCGGCCAGCAGCCCGACCTGGCGGTGCGCGATTTGATTGAGCGCGGTTATTACTTGGGCTCGAACGTTTCCTACAACATCAAGAATTTAAGCGAAGGCGGTTACATCGAGCGCATCGTGGATGAGCATGACCGCCGCTCAGCGCGCGTGCGCGTGACTGACAAGGGCCATCAGGTGCTGGACCGGTTGCAGGTGGTCAGCGACCGCTTGTCCAAAACGCTTTTACCCCAAGCTTCCGACAAGCTGGATTACGAAACGACTTTAAGATTCCTGAAACGCTTTGAGCGCGAATGCTCGACGCTTATCGAGACTCACTAACAAAGCCTGACTAGCGGCTTTGTGGTTTCGTTAGTCGCCCCGGCGCGGCCAGCAACCCCCCCGCCGCCATCATCACGCATCCAAACCATATCCACGGCGCCAGCGGATGGATGGAAGCGCGCACCGTCCAGCCTTTGACGCGGCCTTGGTCGTTCTGTGGTTCGCCCAGCACCACATAAATATTGGAAAAGCCGTTGGTGTGAATGGCGACCTGGCTGATGACCCGCTGCGCCACGGGGTAATAGCGCCGCTCGGGATGCATCAGCGCCACCGTGCTTTGGCCGTCGGACACGCGCATTTCGGCGCGGTCGGAAAGATAATTGGGTCCGGGAAGGCGCTCCAGCTCTTCAAAGCGCACGGTTAACCCATCCAGCTTCAGCGCGCCACCGGGCTTCAGCAGCGCCAGCGACTCTTGCGAAAAATGGCTGGAGACCACCATGCCGGACAGCGTCACGGCGAAACCCAGATGCGCCAGCATCATGCCCCAGCCGCGGCGGGGAATTTTTCCGGTCTGCTGGCGACGTAACCACGCCTCATGCAGCGTGGCGAAAAAAACCCATCCGGCCAGGGTAATGCCCAGGTAAAACCGCATCTCGCGCGTGTGGAAAAAAAGAAACGTTCCAAGCAGCAAAGCCAGCGTCAGCAGAAAGGCAGTTTGCAGGCGTGGGAAAAGCGCGCGGAGGCTGTCTTTTTTCCAAAGCGCATAGGGGCCAAGACCCATCAGCACCACGGCAGGCACCATCAGCGGCACGAAGCTTTGCCGGAAATAGGGCGCGCCGACGGAAATGGAAATTCCCGCCAGCAATTCCAGCGCCAGCGGATAAACCGTGCCGATCAGCACCGTCATGCAGCCGGTGAAGAAGAATAAGCTGTTCAACGTCAGCAGGGATTCACGGCTCACCGGCGCAAACACGCCTTCGGCAAAAAGTTTTGGCGCACGCAGGCCGAAAATCAGCAACCCGCCGCCGGCCGCCAGCCCGATCAGCAGCAGAATGAAAATGCCGCGTGCCGGGTCCAGCGCGAAAGCATGCACCGAGGTGATCGCGCCCGAGCGCACCAGAAAAGTTCCGCACAGCGATAGCGTGAAAGTCAGCAGCGCCAGCAACGCCGCCCAGGCTTTCAGGCTGCCGCGCTTTTCCAGAACCACCAGCGCGTGCACCAGCGCCGTGGCGCTGAGCCAAGGAATGAACGAGGCGTTCTCCACCGGGTCCCAGAACCACCAGCCGCCCCAGCCCAGCTCGTAATAGGCCCACCACGAGCCCAGCGCGATGCCGATGGTCAGCGCCGCCCAGGCGAAAAGCGCATAGCCGCGCAGGGCCGTGGCCCAGGCCGGGTCGATTTTCGCTTCCAGCAGCCCCGCCACGGCAAAGGAAAACGCCAGCGAAAATCCCACATAGCCCAGATAAAGAATGGGCGGATGCATGGCCAGCGCCGGGTCTTGCAAGATGGGATTCAGGCCAAGGCCCTCGGTGGGGGTGGGCACAAGAAGTGTGAAAGGATCGGAGGTGAAAAAAATGAAGGCGATAAAGGCGGCGATCATCAGCGCCTGAACCGACAGCGCGCGGGCGGTGAACCCGGCGGAAAGCGCCGGGCGCAGCGCCAGCACCGCGCCGAACAGGCTGGCGATCAGCGTCCACAAAATCATCGAGCCTTCATGGCCGCCCCAGGCGGCGGCGATTTTATAGAACAGCGGCTTGGCGGTGTGGCTATTCTGGTAAACGCTCATCACCGAAAAATCCGAGCGCATATAGGCCAGAATCAAAACCGCGAACGCGCTCAGCATCAGCAGGAAAACCCCCAGCAGGGCGGCGCGCAGCAGGCGAAAGGGAAGGGGCTTTTTGAAAGAAGGCGCGGCCCACCCGCCCAGCCCGGCCAAAAGGGCCAAAAGCCCCGCCACGCATAAAAGATCGTCGCCCAGAAGTGCCAGCATGAATTCGGGAAAGAACGCCGTTAAGGAGGTTTTAAAGGATTGGCCATAACCATGGCACAATGCGGGTTTACATAAAACGATTATTGACTACTCTTGGCGGAGCCCCCGGATGCCTTTGTTGCCCTCCATGCCGCTGATCCGCAAAACGTTTTGTGCCTTGTTTGTGGCGCTGGTTTTTTTCGCCGCGCCAGCAGGGGCACAGACGCTGGTGCCCGATTCCAAAGTTCGTCCCATTCACATGCTGGTGCGCACCATCTGGCCAATGCGGGCGGGCGAGAAAGTGGATTGTTATTTGTATCTGTGGGACGACGAAGGCCCCATTTCCATCGACCAGATGAAAACGGTGCAGGGCAATAAGCTGCACCTTTTAATGCTGGCGCCCAATTTTACCGATTATTACCACGCCTTTCCGGTTCCCACCGGCGGGGAGGGGGAATACCGTTTTTCCTTCCAGCTTGAAGAGAAGTATCCGCTGCGCGCCTGGGCGGTGTTTACCACCGCGGCCGGACGGCAGGTGGTCAGCTCCGATCTGAACAGCAAAACCGACACGCCGGATGAGCTGATGCCGCCGCAGATCATCCAGACCGAAACGGAAGACATTATTTTCACCATTCATTTCTCCGAACAACTGCGCGCTGGCCACCCCGCCGACGGTACCATTTACGCCATCCATAAAAGTACGCATCTGCCCTTCACCGAACTCGAACCTATTTTGAAAAATTTTACCTATATGGCGATGTTTTCTTCCGATTATTTTACGGTATCGGATGCCTATCCGCTGGGTCCGGCGATTACCGATCCCAGTGCCCATGGCGGGCCGGCGGTGAAATTTCATATCGAGCCGCAGAGAGCCGGCTACATGCGCATCATTGCCGAGTTCGCCGCGCGCGGTCAGGATTTTCTGGTGCCGTTTACCGTGCGCGTGGCTCCGTCCGAGCCGCCGAAGCACCGGAAGAAGGATGACGATGAGGAAGAACCATCGCCGCCTCCCGACCAAGACAAGCCTGCAGGATTCTAGCCTTCCCGCCGCACAGAATGGCGGCCTCGGCCTTTTTCCATATCGCCAGATCGGCAAAGCTGTCGCCCGCATAGGCGAAGCGCGGCGAGATTTTTTCGGCGATAAACGCCGCCTTGTTTGATCCCTTTAGATTATGGGTGGCGCTGCTGCCATAGGCGGCGTCGAACAGTTTTAAATGCGCGGCGATGCGGTCAACGGTGTCCTGGGTGGCGGCGCTGACCAGATAAAGCTTGCGGCCTTGTTGCTTCTCGGCGCACAGATAACTCAGCAACTCCTCGCGATAGCGCAACGCGGCGGGATCGACCGGAAAAAGCTTGGCCAGAAAGATTTTCGCCGCGGGCCGCCCGCCGGTAATGAATTTCAGGAAAAAAGCGGGAAGAAGCTGGGGTTTTTCGCGGATCAATTGCCGGACAGCGGCAAAAACGGTGTCGCCCAACACCAGCGTGTCGTCCAGATCCACGCAAAGCGGCAGAAGTTCAGCCTTCATTTTTTCACGTAAGTCTGTTCGGGGCCGGGGAAGCGGCGGGCTTTCACGTCGGCGGCCAGTTGTTCCAGCGCTTGTTCGGCCTGGGCGCGCAATTCGGCATAGGCTTTGACGAATTTGGCGCGCGGCAGGGGCGTGAGGCCCAGGGCATCTTCCGACACCAGAATTTGCGCATCGCAGGCGGAAGAGGCGCCGATGCCGATGGTGGGAATAGAAACACTTTCGGTGACTTCACGCGCGGAAGTTTCCACCACGCCTTCCACCACCATGGCGAAGGCGCCAGCCTGTTCCACGGCTTTGGCATCGCGCAGCAACAACTCGTGCGTGGCGTCGGTTTTTCCCTGTATGCGATAGCCGCCCATGGTGTGTAAAAGCTGCGGCCGCAACCCGATATGCCCCACCACCGGAATGCCGCGTTCCACCAGGAACTTAATGGTTTCCGCCATTTCTTCGCCGCCTTCCAGCTTCACGGCCTGGGCGCCGGTCTGGCTGATCACGCGCGCGGCGTTATCGAAGGCTTGCGACGGCGAAGACTGGTACGATCCGAACGGCATGTCGATGATGCACAGCGCGCGCTGGCAATAGCGGGCCACGGCGGTGCCATGGGTGATCATCATGTCCAGCGTTACGCCCAAAGTGTTGGGCATGCCATACAGCACCATGCCCAGCGAATCCCCCACCAGCACCATGTCGGCCACTTTATCGGCCAGCATGGCAATCGGCGCGGTATAGGCGGTGAGGGCCAGAAACGGCTCGGCCGCGTTCTTGGCGGCGCGGATGTCCAGCACGGTGCGTTTCTTTTCGGCGATCTTCAGCATGCGTTATATATAGCTTATTGCTGGCTCTGGTAAAAGCGCGAGATATCAAAGAAAAAAAGGGGGCGGTTTAGCCGCCCCCGATATTCTCGATATTCCCGAAGCTTACTTGGGTTCTGGGCTGGCAAGCGGAGCCGCGCCGCCTTGCGCTTTCGGTTGTAATTTTTTGTCGGTCAAGCCTTTCACGGCGGCGCGGGTAAGATAGGCTACCGCTTCGGGGCTAAGCCTTGCCCGGGCTTTATACTGCGCGGCCTTGGCGTGAAGTTCTGGGCCGTATCCCGTTCCATTGGAATTCGGGAGCGGCGATTTTTCATCATGCCTTCCCAGGGCCTCATAACTGCTAAGGGTCCCGCTATAAACGTCTATACTCGTTTTATCGATGCCGGCAACGCGTTGACCGTTATAGTCTTCCTCAAAATAGATGGCGAAGGTTACAAGCCTTTCTTCACGGCCCCGGTCGATGGTAACCGAACCGTTAAACGCGGGATCAAAATCGACCTTGATTTGATCGCCATAATTGTGGGCCAAAACGGCTCCAATGCCCTTTACCTGTTCGACGACGTCCGCGTGGTATTTACTGCGGGCGGCGGCAAGGCGCGCTTCGCCTTCCTGCTCATGCTTAATTTTGCGCGTGGCCTCCACGGCAAGGCGCTCGATCAGCGAATGCGTGCCGGAAAGAGGCAACACGCCCTTTCTGGCCAAACCTTCCACGGTGTGAGCGGTAAGATCTTGTATGGATCTTGCATCCAGGCCATTGCGCGCTTCTTCATATTGTGCAGCCTTAGCCTCGCGCTTTCCGGCAAGACCAAGTCCGGCATGGCCCTCGAACTTATAATTTAGCTCACGCAGAGTGGGTGTGATATAGGAGGACCCATGGTAGACGGTAACCGTGGCTGAATCCTCGGCCCTGTGTCCGACTTCGGTCTCATAACCATTGCAGAAGATCGTATCAATGCTGACGGCTACCTCACCGGGCCTGCCGGATTCACCAGCGGTTTTCTTGACTTCAATGCCCCCAGAAGAATCATAAACCATTTCAATCTGGTTGCCATAGGCATGGCTCAAAGCCTCGCCGATTTTGTGGATGCGATCGACAACGGCGGTTCTGTAAGCGGCGCGCGCTTGTTCAAAGCGTTGCCGGGCTGTTTGTTCGCGCTCAATCAGGGCTGTGGCTTGGTCGGCAAGAGTGGCAATAGAAACGGCGGCAGCAGTAGCTTTAGACATGGGTTCCTCCCTCAATGCATTTAATATTTAAGGGGAGCCTAGCACTTTTCAACAAAACAAAAAAGCATTTCGTGCATTTTAACTTTTGGGCGAAGTCATCGCGCCCGCGGTTTTTGCAGTTGCTTAAGATAATTCTGAATCTGCGTTTGGGGGTCCGAAGCGTTAATAATCCCGCCCAGCACCGCCACCGCCTGGGCGCCGGCCTGCAGGCAAAGCCCTGCTTTTTCAGGCGTAATGCCGCCCAGCGCGCAGACCGGAACGGGGCTTTTTTTAATAAGGGCCTTTAATTTGGCAAGGCCCAGAGGGGCGCCGCGGCTTTTTTTACTCAGCGGCTTAAACACTGGGCTGAGGAAAATGTAATCCACGCCGTTGGCCAAAGCGCGGCGCATTTCGGCGGCGTTGTGGCAGGATTGGCCCAGCATCATGCCGGGAATTTTTTTCGCCTTCTGGCGCGATGACAGATGCAGCCCATCGGCTTTTATTCGCCGGGCCACCACGGCATCACGGCTGATGAAAAGTTTTGCCTTGTGTGTTTTGCAAAGTTTTCGCGCGCGCAGGCCCGCGGCGAGAAGTTGTTGGCGCGAGGCGTTCACGCCGCGCAGCAGCACCCAGCGGCATCCGCCCTTCAGCGCGGTTTGAAGAATGGGAAACAAACACTCGCCCGCCGCATCCATATCGGCGATGAAGAGAAGAGGAGAGGGAAGCTTCTTCATCCCGCTTTTTTGGCCACGCCCGTCAGCGGGCTGGAGGCTTCGGCCAGCGTTTTGGTGGGAATGCGGCCTGCCGCGCGGGCTGCTCGCCCAGCCTCTACCGCCAACCGCATGGCACGGGCCATCAGCACGGGATCATCGGCCTTGGCCACGGCGGTATTCAGCAGCACGGCATCGCAGCCATGTTCCATGGCCAAGGCGGCATCGGAAGCGGTGCCGATACCTGCATCCAGAATGACCGGAATAGAAACCCGCGCGCGGATCAGGTCAAGATTGTAAAGATTCAAAATTCCCTGCCCCGAACCAATGGGCGATCCCAGCGGCATCACCGCCGCGCAGCCCAGATCGGCCAGGCGCTGGCAGGCCACCGGGTCATCGCTGCAATAAGGCAGGACGGTGAAGCCTTTTTTCACCAGAGTTTCCGCGGCGCGCAAAAGTTCCGCCGCGTCGGGGTAAAGCGTTTCGCGCTCGCCCACCACTTCCAGTTTCACCCAATCGGTTTGCAGCGCCTCGCGCGCCAGCTCGGCGGCGAAA
>JACQAB010000102.1 GCA_016195205.1 Pseudomonadota bacterium | reverse complement strand
CTCGCTGATCCGCTCGATGCGCGCGGCATCCAGCGTTTTCATCGGCGAGTTCGACTGGCAATTCTGCGCCCGGAAGGTGGAGAAATCATGAATGCCGATCATAAGCCCGGCGGCCTTCTGCATGGTAAAAATGTCCAAAGGCTTGGTGACCTGATGGGCGCGGTTCTTCTCCAGCACCAACGGCGCACGACGGTTAATAAGGCGGTAAAGATAATGGCGAGATTTGGCCGAAAAACGGGCGTGAAACTCCTCGCTCACGCCTTCGGCTTCCAGAATGCATGCCGGCTGGTCGCGCAGGTGGAAATTCAGCGCATCGCGTACGGTTTCGGCTTTGGTGTCCTTTGACAGATCAAAATGGGCTACTTGCGCCAGAGCATGCACCCCGGCATCCGTACGGCCGGCCACATGCAGGCGAACCTCTTCTCCGCAGAAGCCCAAAATGGCCTCTTCTACGGCTTGCTGCACCGAGGCCGGGCCATCCTGCCTTTGCCAGCCGGAAAAAGCGGTGCCGTCATATTCCAGGGTGATTTTCCAGCGGGGCATATCAATTTCCATAGGAACCAAGGAACAAACTATACATTCCTCCCCCCTTGAGGGGGAGGTTGCAAGAACCTGGGCTTAGCGCGCCCAAAGCCTATCCAAAAACAAATGGCGCGCTAAGTCCTTGGTTCTTGCTGGAGAGGGGTACAAAGCCACAAGGCCATTGCTTTGCGTTTCCGTACCCCTCCCCTAACCCCTCCCTCAAGGGGAGGGGAATCCTATTACTGCTCATTTCAAAGCTTCGCTCCAATTTTTATAGAGAACCCGCGCAGGAAAGCCGCACCTTCCATCGGCGCGCGGCCTTCGCGCTGCACGCGCAGCAGTTGAAGCGCACCCGCGCCGCAGGCGACGGCGAACGTATCGTTCAGCAGCGTGCCGGGTTCACCTTCGCCCGGCACCGCCTGGGCTTCCAGAATTTTTATGCGCTCGCCCTTGGTTTCGAAGAAAACGCCCGGCCAGGGATTAAACGCGCGAGTCTTGCGGGCGATTTGTTCCGCGTCTTCACTCCAATCCACTTTGCCCTCTTCGCGCGTAAGGCGCGCGGCATAGGTAGCGCCTTCCTTCGGCTGCGGTTCGGCTTTCAGCTTTCCAGCCTGCAGGCCTTTCACCGCTTCCACCACCATGCGTGCACCAAGGTCCTGCAGCCGACCGTGCAGGGTTTTGGCGGTATCTGTGGGGTTTATGGGAATGGCTTGTTTCAACAGCATGGCGCCGGTATCCAGCCCCTCATTCATTTGCATGATGGTGATTCCCGTTTCCGTATCGCCCGCCAGCAGCGCGCGATGAATGGGCGCCGCCCCGCGCCAGCGCGGCAGCAGCGAGGCGTGGATATTGATGCATCCCAAGCACGGCGCTTCCAGAATGGCTTTCGGCAAGATCAACCCATAGGCCGCCACCACCGCCAGATCGGCCTTCAGGTTTTTAAACGCCGCTTGTTCTTCTGCGGATTTCAAAGTGGCAGGCGTGCGCACTTCGATGCCCGCCGCTGAAGCCGCCAGATGCACCGGTGATTTTTTCAACTCCTGCCCGCGCCTGGCCGGACGCGGCGGCTGCGAATAAACGCACACCACCTGATGCCCCGCTTCAATCAACGCGCGCAACGCCGCCGCCGCGAAATCCGGCGTGCCCATGAAGATGAGACGGGGTGTTTTTTCAGTCATTACAGTGAGAAAGCGGATAAATGGAAGATAAGGCAATGATTAGCATAATTTTTACTCGGGTAAATTATGATTAAGCTTCTTAATCCGGAGTGTTATATGGCGGGCTATAAATACAAAGGCATTATAAGCGAAAAAGCTGAGTGCCTGCTCAATGCAGGCGAACGCGGACGGAGTTTGAAACTTATGTACATCGGTCCAACGACCGAGGCAGGGCTCGACTTTCAAGAATTTCGCGACAACTCCCAAGGCGTTACAGCTACCGTTTGGGAAGATGAAAATTCAATCAGCATTGCCTTTAAGAAGCAATTGCCCGACGGTTATCGCGAAGCATTTCATATCCATGATACAGGCGTTCTCAAAAACGGTGAAAAAATTGGTTCTGAGCTTACAACGGAAGATCTGAGAAAAATCGCGCCAACGCCGGATGAGAATGGCCATAAAATAAAAGAAGGGGACTTTGCGATCATCAGAAAGCGGGAACAAGGAGTGGAGATCGATGGCATACCAACCGACCAGCACAAAGAAATAACTCGCGACGCTTTCGGCTGTAAGGCCGATATATAATTTTTAGAAAACGTGGGATTTTTCGTCTTCCTGCTCGGCCATGCGCTGCGCTTTTTCCACGCGCTTGATCATCATGTCGCGCTTCAGCTTCGACACGTAATCCACGAACAGCACGCCGTTTAAATGGTCGATTTCGTGCTG
>JACQAB010000036.1 GCA_016195205.1 Pseudomonadota bacterium | reverse complement strand
TATTTCTAGTCTAATGCGACGCCTTGGCGGTTCATGGGGTTCATACAGCCGTCGTTGACGGCATAATCCACATAGACTTGCGCGATCCCCAGCTTTTGCCTTCCTACTGCTCACGACAAATGCAATCCAATCTTCAATGAAGGCTTCACGCTGATTATCGGATGAGTCACTTGCGCATACGTCTTCCTGTATGCGCTGTTTTAAACGATTCTTCATCTCCAAAGAAACATCATTCGTCTCCCGTATACCAAAAGCCGTTTGCGGCTTCGCGAGGGAACATGATGCGTCCACAAGACAATTTTTTCATGCGCAACGCCACCGCCATTGCCCTTATCGCGGTAAGTTTTCTCATGGCTTTTGCGGCTTTCATATTTTATATGCAGGGAGAGGTCAGCCAACAGGCCAAGAAACTGGTGATGCACACGCATGAGGTCGTGGGACATATCCAGGCGCTTTCAAATAGAATTACCGACGGTGAGGTGGGACTGCGCGGCCATCTTCTCAGCGGCAGCGACATTTATCTTGACCCTTACCGGAGCGGACTTGTCGACTCTTCCGATCCACGCTCGCAGATCAACGAGATGGGCTCGCGTTATTCCATCGCGGAAGAACAGAGCCTCTTGCGGGGTCTTACGTCGGACAATCCGGCCCAACAGAAAAATCTTGAGGAAATGAGCTCTGCCGTGAAAGAGCTTCAAGAGTATCAAGTCGCGACGTTTGGATCGCAGAAAAATAAAACTTCCCCCGCTTCGCTGTGGAAAACTGATTCGCTTCGCCCGAAACAGCTTATGGACCATATCCGTCGTGCGACGGGGGCCATGACGGTGGAGGAACATCGCCTGATGGGCGTGCGCGTGCAGGCCGACAGGAAGAATTGAAGATGCAGCAGGAGGAGTTGAAGGCCTCCAATGAAGAAATAGAATCTTCCAATGAGGAGTTGGAAGAACAGAACGCTCAAATCCGACAGCAATCGGGGGAGCTTGAAAAAAGCAAAACGCTGCTTGAGGAAAAAGCGAAAGAGCTGGAACTTGCCAACCGCTATAAATCTGAATTTCTCGCCAACATGTCGCATGAGCTGCGCACGCCGCTTAATAGTCTGCTTATCCTGGCGCGCTCACTGGCCAGTAACGAGACAAAAAACCTGACCGAGGAACAGGTGGAAGAGGCGCGTATCATTCACAACGGCGGGTTAGAACTATTGGGCCTGATCAACGACATTCTCGATCTTTCCAAGGTCGAGGCCGGAAAGCTGAACATCCTTTCTGAAGACGCTTATCTGGACGGCATCGTTAAAAAACTGCAGCAGCAATTCGATCCCGTCGCCAAAGAAAAAAACCTCGCGTTTCCCATCGCGATGGCCGACGGCCTTCCGGCCATGTTGCACACCGACGCCCAGCGTGTGGAGCAGATTCTGAAAAATCTTCTCTCCAATGCCTTCAAGTTCACCGAGAAGGGGTCGGTAACTTTAAAAATATTCCGCCCGGATAAACAGGCAGAATTGCAGCGCAGTTCCCTTGATTATGAAAGCGCGATCGGTTTTTCGGTGATCGACACCGGCATCGGCATCGAGGCCGCCAAGTTCAAGGATATTTTCGAGGCGTTTCAGCAGGAAGACGGCTCCACCGACCGCCATTACGGCGGCACCGGGCTTGGCCTTACCATCGCCCGCAAATTCGCGCATCTTTTGGGCGGCGAAATCCATGTAGCCAGCGAAAAAGGCCGCGGTAGCGCGTTCACCCTCATGCTGCCGGTCAAAATGTCGGCGCGAGAGGAAAATGGAACTCCTTTCGCGGCGTCAGACATCGCGCAGGAAAACACCCGGACGGAATTGAAAACCATGCCGCGCGCTTCGGTAGCGGAATTTATTGCCGACGATCGAAAAAATATCGATGGCCGGGATAAAGTGCTCCTGATCATCGAGGACGACAGGAATTTCGCCGCCATGCTGGTGAAAATTGCCCATAGGCGCGGCTATAAATGCCTGGCCGCGGGCGATGGAAAAACCGGCCTGCTGCTGGCGGTGGAGCAACCGGTCACCGCCATTATTCTCGACTTGAGGCTGCCTGATATTGATGGGATGCAAGTGCTGGATCAGCTCAAGCACGATCTTCGCTCGCGGCATATTCCGGTGCACATCATCACCGGCCGCGATGCCGGCGGTAACGTGACCTCCCTGCGGAAGGGCGCCATCGGCTATCTGATCAAGCCGGTGGAAGCGGAAGGAATCGAGGGCGCCTTTTCCCGCATCGAGGAATTGCTGCAATCGGAAATGAAGCAGGTGTTGGTGATTGAGGACGACGAGAACAACCGGATTGCCATTCAAAGCCTGCTTAAGAAGAAAGATATCCGGCTCACGCTGGCCGGCATGGGCGCCGAGGCGCTGGCGGAACTTGAAAAAACGCGTTTTGATTGCGTCATTCTCGATCTGCGCCTGCCAGATATGACCGGGTTTGAATGGCTGGAAATGGCGGAAAAACAAATGGGCGCCACCGGACTGCCGCCCGTAGTCGTCTATACCGCCAAGGAGTTGACCGAGGAAGAAAACCGCAGGCTCAACCGCTATACCGGCAACATCATCATCAAGGGCGCCAAATCGCCCGAGCGTTTGTTGGACGAGGTGACGCTGTTTCTGCACAGCGTGGAATCCACGCTTTCGAAAGATCAGCAAGAGATGATCCGCATGCAGCACGACCCCGACAAGGTGCTGCAGGGAAGGACAGTGCTGCTTACCGATGACGATTTGCGCAATACGTTTGCCTTGTCTAAACTTCTTAAAAAACATGGCATGAACGTCGTCATTGCCGACAACGGAAAGATGGCGCTGGAAAAATTGAAGGAAGATGCGTCGATCGAGATCGTTATCATGGACATTATGATGCCCGTTATGGACGGCTATCAGGCGATGCGGGAGATACGCGGGATGCGGCCCCGTCAGGGCTTGCCGATCCTTGCGTTGACGGCGCGCGCCATGCCGGAGGAACAGGAGAAATGCATGACAGCCGGGGCCAATGATTACCTGACCAAGCCGGTGGATGTCGAACGGCTGCTGACTTTGCTCCGCGTCTGGCTGTTCAGGCAGGAAATGGCTGCATGATGCTCATGGCGGCGCGCGAAAACGATACCGAAAACATGGAAATTGACATGCTGCTGGCCGGAATCAGGCGGCGCTATGGGTATGATTTCACTAATTACGCGCAGGCCTCGCTGAAACGGCGCCTCACCCGCGCGCGGGAGAAGGCCAATCTTCCGCACTTCACCGCGCTGCTTGATCATTTATTCCACGACGAGCGCTATTTCGATGAATTCTTGCGGCAGATGTCGGTCACGGTGACGGAAATGTTCCGCGACCCTCTTTTCTATAAGGCGGCGCGCGAAAAAGTGGTGCCGGTGCTGAAAACTTTTCCTTTCGCCAAGATCTGGCATGCCGGATGCGCCACTGGCGAGGAAGTTTATTCCATGGCCATGCTGTTGCAGGAAGAAGGTTTCCTTGACCGCGCCCGCATCTACGCCACCGATTTCAACAAACATTCGCTGGATGCGGCCGAGAAAGGAATCTACGCGTTAAAAAACATAAAAGACGCGGCAGAAAATTACCGGACGGCGGGCGGCGCTCATGATTTCGCCGATCACGTCAGCACCAGTTATGAATTCATAAAATTCAAGGACGCCCTGAAGGAGCGTATCACGTTTTCCTATCACAACCTGGTCACCGACGGGGTATTTGGCGAGATGAACCTGATCTGCTGCCGCAATGTGCTGATCTATTTCGACAAGACTCTGCAGAATCATGTGCTCTCCACTTTCACGCAAAGCCTGCGTCATGGCGGGTTTTTATGCCTGGGCAACAAGGAAACGCTGAACTACACCGCGGTAAGGGGTTTGTTCGAGCCAGTGGACGCCAAACAGAGAATTTACAGAAAGATTGGGTAGCCCCATGGAGAGTTTCGCCTACAGGGCCGTGGTGATGGGAACCTCTGCAGGCGGCATGCAAGCGCTGAAAACGATTCTGCCCGCGTTACCGGAATCTTTTCCCCTGCCCATCGCCATCGTGCAGCACATGCAGGAAAGCGCGGATGATTTTCTTGCTGAATATCTTAATGGAATCAGTCCGCTCACTGTCAAGGAAGCCGAAGACAAAGAACCCTTCTCGCCCGGTACGGTCTATCTGGCGCCAGCAGGATATCACTTGCTTATCGAAGCCGACCAAACCTTCAGTCTTTCGGTGGATGTCCGCGAGAATTACTGCTGTCCAGCCATCGACGCGCTGTTCGAAAGCGCCGCTGAAGTGTTCGGCGAGGCGCTCATCGGCGTCGTGCTGACCGGCGCCAACGGCGACGGCAGCCATGGTCTAAAAACCATCAAGGCGCGAGGGGGCTTCGCGATCGTGCAAAACCCTGTGACGGCGGAGTCCGATTATATGCCCGCCGCTGCCCTGGCCGCGACGCCGGTGGATCGCGTGGGCGACCTTGAACAGATCGCTTCCCTGCTCGTGCATTGCAGCGAAGTTTCGGAGAAAAATATCTATGGTTAAGACGAGCGTTCTTAAAGCCATTTCATCGGAAGAGATGTCCGGCGTTTCGTCTGTGCCGCCGAAGCCGAACATCCTGATTGTCGATGACCGCAAGGAAAACCTGCTGGCGACGGAAAAGGTGCTGCGGCATCTGGACGCTAATATCTTCCAGGCGTCCTCCGGCAACCAGGCGCTTTCCCTCATCCTGCGCCATGCCTTTGCCGTGGTGCTGCTCGACGTTCAGATGCCGGAAATGGACGGCTTCGAAACCGCCCTGTTGATGCAGGAGCACGAATCCATGCGCGGTGTGCCGATCATTTTCGTTACCGCCATCAGCAAGGAAGAAAAATATGCGACGCAGGCGGCGGAAATCGGCGCGGTGGATTATATTTTCAAGCCGATCAATCCGGAAATTCTTAAAAGCAAGGTCAAGGTTTATCTCGATCTTCACATGCAGCGGGAACAGATCCTGAAACTCAACGCGGGCCTGTGGCAATCCAACGAGGAACTAGAACACACCGCTCACCGGCTGCGCATCTCGGAAGAAAAATACCGGGTGCTGATGGAACAGGCCAATGACGCCATCCTGATGCTTGACCTGGGTGGCGTGGTACTGGAAACGAACCGCAAGGGCGAGACTCTTCTGGGACGCCCGCGCAAGGAAATTATCAGCCAGCCGTTGGCCTCTTTTCTCATGCCCGATCAGATTGCCAGCCTGCGGCAGTTGCTGACCGGAGATTCAGCCAAACCGGTCGATCTGCGCCTTTCCGGAAAAAATAATCAGATTCTCACCGCCGAGGTATCGGTGGCGCGCGTTCCCATGGGCGAGCAACAGGTTCTTTTGTTTATCGCTCGCGACATCACCGCGCGCCAGCAGCTTGAACAGCAGTTGCATCAGGCGCAGAAAATGGAAGCCATCGGCAACCTCACCGGTGGCATGGCGCATGATTTCAACAATCTGCTTGGCATTATTATCGGCAATCTCGATCTCTTAAGTGATCGGTTGAAAAACGACGAAGAGAAGGAGCCCTTTTTATGCGCCGCGCTTGATGCCACGTTGCGCGGCGCGGATTTGACGCGCCGGTTGCTGGCCTTTGCTCGCCAGCAGCCTTTACAGCCTCAATCCGTCGATCCGAACAAGCTGACCGAAGGAATCACCAAACTTCTCAGCCGCATGTTGGGCGAGGATGTGGAAATATCCCTCAATCTTGCAGCGGAGGTTTGGCCGGTGGTGGTGGATCCGGCGCAGCTGGAAGCGGCCATCACCAATCTTGCCACGAATGCCCGCGATGCCATGCTGCATGGCGGTCGTCTGACCATCAACACAGGCAACCGCCGCCTGGATGAAAATTATGCCGCTCAGTATCCTGAAGTTACGCCGGGCGATTATGCCGTGGTCGAAGTCAGCGACAACGGCGCGGGCATGCCACCGGAGGTTATCAGCCATATCTTCGAGCCTTTCTTCACCACCAAGGAGCGCGACAAGGGCACGGGCCTTGGCTTGGCCATGGTGTTTGGTTTCATGAAGCAGTCCAACGGCCATATTAGCGTTTACAGCGAAGTGGGGGCCGGCACGACTTTCCGCCTTTACTTGCCACGTGCCACTGGCGAAAACGCCCGTGATATCCAAAGCACCATAGCTGAGCCGCTTGCCGGCGGGCAGGAAACGGTGCTGGTGGTGGAAGATAATGGCGCCATGCGCGGCATCGTCGTTCAGCAGCTTAAGGAGTTGGGGTACCGTGTGCTTGAAAGCGACAACGCCGCCTCGGCCATGGAAGTGCTTGAGGCGAACCATGGCATCAACTTACTGTTCAGCGATATCGTGATGCCAGGAAAAATGAATGGGATCGAGCTGGCGCGTCAAGCCTTCACCCGCTGGCCTTCGCTGAAAATCGTGCTGACCTCGGGATTTCCCGAAACGAAACTCAACGGACAGGGCGACGTAACCACGGGGCTGCGTCTTTTGAGCAAGCCATACCGCAAGGCCGATCTTGCCCGCATATTACGGGAGGTTTTGGAAGGAAAGATTGCCGGGGCCTAGGGCCTTCTGTACGTCGCTGACAATCTGTCGCGGGATCATGAGGGCTTTAAAACCATTTTTAGATTTGCAATACCCCACTTTATAAATACTAAAGTCTAACTTTAGATTTATAGAATGGACTTTGGCTTCGAGGTAATGCGGCATGAATTAATATTGATTTAGGGGCTGTCGTAGATAAGCCTTAAGTAAAGCACCATTTGGTTAAAGTAAATAGTTGCTGGCGGTGTGAGCCGTAGTTGAAGCGGAACTCGCATTCTTTCAGAA
>JACQAB010000035.1 GCA_016195205.1 Pseudomonadota bacterium | reverse complement strand
TTCTCCAGCTTCGGCCCTGGCGCAGGAAAAAAGAATTTCTGTTCAAGGACAGCTTACCTGCGCGGATACCCCACGCCTGACCATTTCCGCAAGGCCCGATGGAAGTGACAGCGGCGCCGTTCTTGGCGGCACGCTCGTGGCTATCGCCGGCGGTCCAAAGGCTGATGATAGCCGTTTAAGCACCTTCACGCTTGGCAGCCACGAATTACCGGCACATACGCAAACCAAGTGGACGGGTGAAACCTCTCACACCTTCCGGCATGCGCATCTACTTCTGAAACCCGATTTCGCAGTCACCCAGGATAAACCCTATACGGACATGGACTTGCCGTAAAATTGTGCGCGAAAAGAGCAGGGCAGGATGCCCCTGTTGGCGCGCCGTTCCTGCTGGACAAAGAGTGGCCAAGGTTTTCCGTCCGTTTTCACAATCTATTCGGACTGGCAAAAAAATGGGTGCCCGCCGCTCCGGTAGACCGGCCCAATCCTCCGCGCGTGTCGTCTTATGGCTATGGCACCTGATGATCTGAAGGGAAGGCCTATATGAAAAAAGCCGCCCGCATTCTTGGTGCAGTCACGGCCGCTGCGGTTGCAGCCATGGCCGTTTTACCGGCCTCGGGCAAAGATAAAAGAGAGCTTCTCGCCCTTGAACAAAGTGATGTCACCTGCGGCGGCGCCACTTATTATTTTCGCATGGGCGTGATGGATAAACGGGCCCTTATGGGCGAGCAGAAAGAGCGGCGTTTCATGGGAGCGCTTGGCACCAGCACCGGAGATCCAAAATATTATACTCGCAACGTGTCAGGCCTTACCGAAATAACCCAGGATGGGGCCGTTCACACCACCACAAAAATCGAAGAGAAAGGCGGGGTTTTCTACGCCACGGCTTCGAGAGGCAATTTGAACACGAGAGAGGCCACGCCTCTTTCCGTGAAAAACGATGCCCGCAGAAAACTGCAAAGATTAGCCGCCGGAATGCTGAGGAATGCCAAAAGCCTTGCCACAGAGATGTGCAAAAAAAGAAAACCCGACGATCCCAATCCCATGCGCCTGGATGTTAAACATCCGCTGGCACAAGCTATTTTTGTGGGATTTAACAGGGCCTATGATGTTGTTCACGCACCCTGATCTTTAACCCCGCCACAACCCGATAATATCCTTCACCTCGGCCAGGTGCTTCGCGGCCAGGGCGCGGGCGCGTTCCAAAGATTTGTTGATCAGCCGGTCGATTTCCGCTTCATCCTGCATGAGTTCACGCATGCGCTTGGTGATGGGCTCGAGCCGCGCAATCGCCAGATCGGCCAGCGCGTTTTTAAAAGCGGAAAGCTGCTTGCCCGAAAATTCGGCCACCACGTCTTTCGCGCTTTTATCGGCCAGCGCCGCGTAGATGGTGAAAAGGTTTTCAATCTCGGGCCGCTGCTTGAATTCTTCCACGGCGGAGGGACACGGCAGCGGATCGGTTTTAGCCTTTTGGAACTTCTTTTTAATCGCGTCGGCATCGTCCGTCAGGTTAATGCGCGAATAATCGCTTTCGTCCGACTTGCTCATTTTCTTGGTGCCATCGCGCAGGCTCATGACGCGCGCAGCTTCGCCCAATATCTGCGGCTCGGGGATGGGGAAGTATTCCACGCCGTAATGGCGGTTGAAGGCCCCGGCCACATCGCGGCTGAGTTCCAGATGCTGTTTCTGGTCTTCGCCCACCGGCACATGCGTGGCCTTATAAATCAGAATATCCGCCGCCATCAGCACCGGATAGGCAAAAAGACCTAAATTAGCTTCAACATCAATTATGGAACCTCCATCAACCACAATTTTCATAAAAGGTTCTAACTCCTGTATTTTCTGATTTATTCTTTCTTTTTCCTCACCCGAGAGATCAGAAATAGGTTTGATATTTTTTATAAAACTCTTGTGTATACCTGCCGACTTCTCTTTGAACTGCGTCATACGATTCAACCACCCGAGTGGCGTATGATTAGCGAGCAGCCATTGTAGATAAGTATGTTCCAGCACCGCGCTTTGCGGATAGACCGCGCATTGCGAAGGGTCGATCCCCGCCGCGTAAAACGCCGCCGCGGTTTCGCGCGTGTTGCGCGCCAGGGTTTTCGGATCCTGCGGCAAGGTAATGGCGTGCAAATCCATCACGCCATAGAAGCACTCATAATCTTTCTGCAGCTTCACCCAATTGCGTAGCGCGCCCAGGTAATTGCCAAGATGTAGCTGGCCGGTAGGCTGCATGCCCGAGAAAATGCGCTTCTTCATTCCGTTTCTTCCGTTTTCTTCAGCATGGCTTTCAACTCGCGCCATTTCAACTCGCGCCATGTCATGGCGCCGCTGAGGCGCAGGGCCCCAATGTAAACCACCATCGCCGCCAGCAGATAGGCAAAAAGCTGGCCCACATTCACCCATTTTGCATGCTGGGCCAGCAGCGCGGCAAGCGGCTTGCCGCCAAAGCCCAGAAACAGCGCCATCACCCCCGCCGCCAGCATGATTTTAAGCGTGCGCGGCCAAACCGCCTTATCCAGGTAAAACAGCTTCCGCCGGCGCAGCACGATTGACAGCAGGATCACGTTCACCCAGCTCGACAGCGAGGTGGCCAGCGCCACGCCCACTTGCGCCATCGGCTTGATCAGCAGCAGCGAGAACACAATGTTCAGCACCACCGCGGTAATGGCGATGCGCACCGGCGTTTTGGTATCGTGCTGCGCGAAGAACTGCGTAGCGAGGATTTTTGCCAGAATGAACGGCACAATGCCGAAGGCGTAAGCCGAAAGCGCGGCGGAGGTGGCCATGGTGTCTTCGGGTTTGAACGCGCCGTGCTCGAACAGCACATGCACGATGGGCCAGCCCGCCAGGCCCAGGCCGATGGCGGCCGGAAAGCCCAGCATCAATCCGAAATCCAACGCCTGGCCCAGATAGCCGCGCATGCCTTTTTCATCGCCCGCCTGCACCCGCGCCGAAAGCACCGGCAAAAGCGTAGTGGAAATGGCGATGCCGATTACGCCCAGCGGCAGCTGGTTCAACCGGTCGGCGTAAAACAGGTGCGCCACGGCGCCGGTCGGCAACAGCGAGGCCAGAATGGTGGATACCGCCAGATTGATCTGCGTCGCCCCCGCGCCCAGCGCCCCCGGCCCCACCTGCGCGAAAAGCTTTTTCACGCGCGGGGTCAGCCTGGGCCAGGCAAAAACCGGCGCCACGCCCAGCGCCCGGCAATGCAGATGCAGCCACGCCCATTGCATGAAGCCCGAGGCAGTGACGGCAATCGCCATCATCCAGCCCGGCTCTTGATGCAGAACCGAACTTAACACCAGCGCGATGATCATCAGCGCGTTGAAACAGATGGGTGCGGCCGCGCCTGGCGCAAAGCTTTTATTGGAATTCAGCACGCCCGCCAGCAGGGCGACAATTGACACCAGCAATAGATAGGGAAAAGTCATGCGCCCATATTCCACCGCCATGGCGAAGGTTTCCGGCTTGTCACCAAAACCCGGCGCCAGCACCACCATGGCCTGCGGCATGAAAACGATGATCACCGCTACAAAGGGCAACAGCACCGAAATCAGCACCGACAGCGCCTCGCCCGCGAAAAGCCGGGCGGTGGCCTCACCGCCCTCTTTGCGCACCTTTGCATAAAGCGGCACGAAGGCGGCGCTGAAGGCGCCCTCGGCGAAAAGCGAGCGGAACAGCGAAGGCAACCGCAGCGCCACGAAAAACGCGTCGGCCGCCGGGCTGGCGCCTAGCAGATTGGCGGCCAGCGTGTCGCGCACAAAGCCGGTGATGCGGCTCAGCACCGTCATGCTGCCGACGGTAAGGATGGAACGAGCGAAATTCATGGGGGGAAGAATGACTGAACTTGTCATCCCAGACAAGCGGCGAGCGAAGGCGAGCCGCGCAGATCTGGGATCCCATTTGGTTGTGGCAGAATAAAATGGGATCCCGGCTCTCGCTACGCTCGGCCGGGATGACAAGAAACCTAATATCCCCTCTTCCGGTCAATCACGTGCAGAAGCGGCTCGCCCTTCACGAAGCGCTGGGCGTTTTCGGCGATCAGCGCGCAGGCCTTCTTGTAAAAATTCGGCCCGCCGCCGCCGATATGCGGGGTGATGACCAGATTTTCAACATCCCACAGCGGGGAATCCTTGGGCAGCGGTTCCTGCTGCGCCACGTCCATGGCCGCGCCGGCGATGCGGCTGGATTTCAGCGCCTCGATCAGCGCTTTTTCATCCAGCGCGCTGCCGCGCCCGGCGCTGACCAGCCAGGCATGTTTCTGCATGGCGTTGAACAAATCACGTGAAAGAATGCCGCGCGTTTCCGGCGTTTCGGGCAACACGGCAATCACCGCATCAGCTTGCGCCACCGCCTTCAGCATGTCGGCATTGGCGTGCACCTTGAATCCGTCGCGCATGCCGGCGGTTTGCGCTACGCCTTCCACGATGGCACCGAAGGGCAGCAGCCGCTTTCCAATCTCCTGCCCGATAATCCCCATGCCAAGAATCAGCACCTTCGCGCCTTCCAGCGTGGCGCGGTCATAGGGCGCGGCGTTGTCGATCTGAAAAGCATAGGCCTTGCTGTTCCATTGATGCTTTCTTTGGTCGTCGCGCCAAACATGCATGCGGCGCACGCAGGACAGCAGCAGCGTGACCGCCAGCTCGGCCGTGGGAGCCTCGTGAATGCCCACGCCCTTGCTGATCACTACCTTTTCCGGCAGGTCGGCATTGATGGCGGCATCCACGCCCGCGGTAAGCAATTGCACCCAGCGCAGATTGGGCAGGCGCGAGGCAATGTATTTCAGCCGCGCGGAAGGAATGAAGCGCACCACCAGGCCCTCGGCGTTCGGGTCGACCGGAATGTCGGCGTTCACCGGCACGCGCTTTACTTCCAGCGGCAGCTTGGGCAATTGACAGTTAATGTTGTCGGCGACGTAAAGAAGGGGCATGGGATTCAGATTCCAGAAGACAGGGGTCAGAGGACATTAACCGAAACCAAGCTTGATTGTCATCCCCGCGCAGGCGGGGATCCCATTTGATCAAAAGCCTACCATTGGCAAAAAACATTGCGGTTGAAGGCTATGGCCCCTCCCACTAGATTAAGCGCCTTGCGACAGCCATTCGTCCCCTTCGTCTAGTGGCCCAGGACACTGCCCTCTCACGGCAATAACACGGGTTCAAATCCCGTAGGGGACGCCACCAAACGCTGGAAGGGGATTGATGCCTTTATGGCCAAGGTCCCTTATTTTTCCAGCACGATCATTATCTGTCTTGGTCTTTATATCGGCTGGCAGGGACTACATCAGCTTGGCATGATGTGATATAAGCGTAGCTCCAAAAGGTGAGGTTTCCATGCCCAGCGATATGAACCGGCGTAAGTTTCTGGCCGCCACAGGCGGCGTGGCTTTGACCGCAGGAGCGGCGGCAACTCTCCCGCAAATAGCAATGGCGCAAACGGCTTCCCCGTTTGCTGCAACTCAAGCAAAGGGAGCGCCCGCCATGTTCAAAACCAAACCTTTGCCTTTCGATCCGCAGAAGATCAAGGGCATGTCGGAAAAAATGCTCATTAGCCATTACGAGAATAATTACGGCGGCGCGGTGAAGCGCCTGAACATGATTGCGGAACAACTTGCCTCGCTGGATTGGGCTGCTGCGCCGGGATTTACGGTCAATGGCTTGAAGCGGGAAGAACTCATCGCCAACAACTCCATGCTTCTACATGAATTGTTTTTCGACGGCTTGGGCGGGGAAAGTGAACCGAAAGGCGATTTGACCGTCGCTTTAACCCGCGACTTTGGCGGCTATGCACCATGGCGAAGCCAGTTCATGGCAATAGGCAAGGCTTTGGGCGGCGGCTCCGGCTGGGTGTTGCTCACCTACGATCCCCGCGACAAGCGCCTTGTCAACACATGGGCGGCTGACCACACCATGACACTGGCAGGCGGCAAACCCATTCTGGCGCTCGATATGTATGAACACGCCTACCACATGGATTACGGCGCGAAAGCAGCTTCTTATGTGGATGCCTTCATGAACGCCATCCGCTGGGAAAACGCGGCAAGTCTTTATGAACGCCATTCCCGGCAGGCCTGAAAGAAGGAACGCCACTCTGGCACGAAACTGGTCGCCCCAGTCGCGTTTAAATACCCGTTGGCGAACGATAACCCATTATTGACGGCCTCACGCTTCTGATTGTCACTTCGATTTTCCTTGACCCGTATTTCACTCCGATGGTCCGTAGATAGGCGCAGGAAAACCGCCTATACAGCCTAGGCGTGGCTATCTGCTTTCGGTAGCGTGAAGAAAAACGTGGTGCCTTGGCCTTTTTCGGATTCGCACCAGATGATGCCCCCATGGCGCTCGACGATCTTCATGCAGGTGGCGAGCCCAAGGCCGGTCCCCTCGTATTTGTCTTCATCATGGAGGCGTTTGAACGGCTCGAATACCGCCTTATAATCCTGCTTGGAAATGCCGATGCCATTGTCTTTCACTGAAAACAGCCACGCGGCTCCTTCTTGCGGACGGGCAGCGACATGGATGGAGGGAATTTTTGCTTCGCAATATTTGATGCTGTTGCTGATCAAATTCTGCAAAAGCTGTATAAGTTGAGAAGCGTTGCCGGTGACCGCAGGCAACTCATCATGCGTTACACATGCGCCGTGCTCCTGAATAAAATGCTCCAGGTTGGAAAGTGTATCTTCCAGCACAGGGCCCATCTCAACCGGTGCAAGCGCAACTTGTGCGTCAATTTTTGTGTACTGATACAACGTATCGATTAGTGTATTCATGCGCTGTACCGCCTTGAGTACACGGTCAAAATGCCCGACAATCTTTCCTGGTCTCTCTTCCTTGATGCATTGCTCGACAAAATCGGCAAACCCATAAATGGAGTGTATGGGGGCCCTGAGATCATGCACGAGCACGCGCGCAAAATTCTCCAACTCTTCCCGTTGCTGCGCCACTTTCCGCCGCAGAGCCGCCTTCTCCATGGCGTTTTCGATAACACGCCTGATCGACTCCGCGTGAATATGCATTTTGGGGATGTAGTCCGAAGCGCCGCGCTTCATGGCCTCGGTGGCAACCATTTCGTCGCCCTGGCCAGTGGCCATGATGATGGACATATCCGGAAGCCGCTCATGCATGGCGTTGATGCCGTGCAACCCGTCATAGCCCGGCATTTTATAATCGACGATGGCGCAATCGAAAGCCCATTTACCGCAGGCCTCAAGGGCTTCTTCAATGCTCGCTGCATCAATGCATTCGCATGCAAGTCCTCCCTGTTTCAGGATGTGCCTGATCTGTTTGCGGTCACCTTCGTCGTCATCGGCAATCAGGATGTTCAGCGTACTTTGTGTCATACGTTATTCCTTTAGCACTACGGCATTTCCACGATACGCCAGTAGCAGTCCACCAGGCTGACCAGATTCAGAAAATCCTGTCCCGCCGTCGCTTTGACGATATACCCGGCAACGTTGAGATTATAGGCGGCGATCTTATCTTCCTCGCGCTTGGAGGTGGTGAGGATGAAGGCGATGGAATGGCGCAAGTCTTCGTCCTCGCGTAGGGCCTTGACGAGCTGGATGCCGTTCATTCTCGGCATGTTCAAGTCAACGAGCAGCATATAGGGAGATGGCGGTTTCGTCTTGCCGTTCACGCCTTTCAGCATGTCCAGCGCTTCCATGCCATCCACCGCTCGCAGAATGGGGTTGGCGATCTTGACTTTCTGGAAAGCGCGCTGGACGGCCTTGGCATCACCGTCATCATCTTCGACCAACAGAATGTTGAGCGGCTTGCTGTTAAGTATTGCGGTTACATTCATGCGTCCTCTCCCTTAATTTGCTGTTGTTTCGGCCAGGTGAAACGGAAAAGGCTTCCCTTGCCTTCGGAGGATTCAAGATTCAGCGTTCCACCGAAAACCTCAACATTTTTGCGCACCATCGCCAGCCCCATACCGCTGCCTTCCATCTGATCGCGGGGTTTTAGTGTCTGGAACATCTTGAAAATCTGGTCATGAAACCGGGCAGGGATGCCGGGGCCGTCGTCTTTGACCGCAAAGGCATAATACGCCCCGTTATCTTCCACGGTTACTTCAATGTACCCTTTTTTCTTGTCGTGATGCTTGATGGCATTGCTGATGAGGTTCATCAGGATTTGCTGCAACGGCATCCGGCGCACATGGATGCCGGCGAAGCCAGGGCTTACCTTCACCGTAAAACCCTCCGGCGGCGAAAGCAGCCCCAGGATGTTGCCCATCAGTGCATCGCCGGTGACGATTTCGGCATAACGCTCATCGACGGAACGCCCGATGCGGGAATATTCGAGCAAGTCGTCGAGCAGTTTTTCCATCCGCCCGATGCGCCCGCGCATTAGACTCATATTTTCCCGCGTTTCAGCGGTGAGGTGCTCCTGTAAATCCTCTTCCAGCCATTTGGAGGCGTTATCGATGACGCGCAGCGGCGCTTTCAGATCGTGCGAGGCAGCGTAGGCAAACTCCTCCAGTTCCTTATTTACTGCTTCGATCCGCTGATAGGCATTGGTCACTTTGCCCTTTTCCACGTCAATATCCTCCAGGATATTGAGAAAAGCGCGCTGGCTTTGCTCCAGCCGTTTTTTTTCTTCGTCAAAATCTTCCAGGATGTTTAGCGTTGCAGTTTGCACCTGTGCAAATCGGTTCCTTTCCTCGCTGAAATCCTCCAGAATATTCAGTGTGGCCGTTTGCATTATTTCCAGTCGTTTTTTTTCTGTGTCGAAATCCTCCAGAATGTTCAGCGTGGCGGTTTGTACCTGCACAAATCGTGCCTTTTCTTCGCCGAAATCTTCCAGGATATTCAACATTGCTCGTTGAAAATCCTGAAGGTCCCTTCCTTTTTCTCTATCGTCCTCCTGGGGAGAAATGAGCTGCGCCTGCATATCAAGCCGCTTTCTTTTTTAAATCTTCAATCTCCTTCTTGAGCTCGATCATCCGAAGTTCACGGCCCATGGTCAGTTTCTGGAACCGCTCCAACTCGGCCAGCCGTTCCAGTTCTTTGGCGCGCTGGTCGGCGATCTGCGCTTCGGCCTGCTTCTGGGCGGTGACGTCACGGGCGGCAGCGAAGACGCCGATCACATTACCGCGCTCATCACGGTAAACCGAAGCATTGTAGAGCACATCGGTCAGCCGCCCGTTGACATGGCGGATTGTCAGAGGATAATCGGTCACCATGCCTTTGGCGAAAACTTGGCGATACCCTTCCTGGGCCTTCTCCGGCTCGGTGAAGTAATTGGAAAAATCGGTACTGATGAGCTTCTCACGGGATACGCCAGTGACTTTGGCGGTGGCTTCGTTGACATCGGTGATTTTGCCGTCGGCGCTGATGGTAACGAGCGGATCGAGCGAGGCCTCGATCAGGCTGCGGGCGTATTGGGAAGCTTGCTTCTGGGCGGTGACGTCGCGGGCGGCTGCGAAAATGCCCAGAACATTACCCCGCTCATCACGATAGACCGAGGCGTTATAGAGCACGTCGGTCAGCCGCCCATCCGCGTGACGGATGGTTAGCGGATAATCGGTCACGCTGCCTTTGGCGAAAACTTGGCGATACCCTTCCTGGGCCTTCTCCGGCTCGGTGAAATAGTTGGAGAAGTCGGTGCCGATAAGTTTCTCACGCGACATTCCAGTAACTTTGGCGGTGGCTTCGTTGACATCGGTGATTTTGCCGTCGGCGCTGATGGTAACGAGCGGATCGAGCGAGGCCTCGA
>JACQAB010000114.1 GCA_016195205.1 Pseudomonadota bacterium | reverse complement strand
TCTCGGAAAGCCAGGAGCGCATGTTGCTGATCCTGAAACCCGGATCGGAAGACACCGCGCGGCGCATCTTTGAGAAGTGGGAGCTGGACGCCGTGGTGATCGGCAAGCTTACCGACACCGGCCGCTTGATTGTGAAACATAAGGGCCAGGTAGAAGCCGATATTCCGCTGGACCCGTTGGTGGAAAAAGCCCCGCAATATAACCGCCCCTTTGAGGCCACGCCGAAACAGGCGCCGGTTTCGGCGAATGCCTATCCCTTGCCTTCGAACATGGGCTTGGGCGCGGCGCTCGAAATCCTGATGGGTTCGCCCGATTTGTGCAGCAAGCACTGGATCGTGCAGCAGTACGACCGCCATGTGGGCGCCGACACTATATATACCGGCGGGGATGCCGCGGTGGTTCGCCTGCACGGCACCAACCGGGGCCTGGCGATGAAAGTTGATTGCACGCCGCGCTATTGCCATGCCGACCCTGTCGAAGGCGGCAAGCAGGCGGTGGCGGAAAACTGGCGTAACCTTACCGCCGTGGGCGCGAAGCCTTTGGCCATCACCGACAACATGAATTTCGGCAATCCGGAAAAGCCGCGCATCATGGGCCAGTTCGCCGGATGTATTGAGGGCATTCGTGATGCCTGCCTGGCGCTGGACACCCCGGTGATCAGCGGCAATGTGAGTTTTTATAACGAAACCAAGAGCGAAGCCATTCTGCCCTCGCCGGTTATCGGCGGCGTGGGCATGGTGGAAGATGTTTCCAAAATCGCGAAAATGACGAACGCCCAGGCGGGCGATCGCGTGTTCGTGATTGGTGAAACGCGCGGGCATCTGGGCCAATCGCTTTACCTGCGCGAAGTTCACGGCAAGGAAGAAGGCCCGCCCCCGCCGGTGGATCTGGCCGCGGAAAAACGCCATGGCGACTTTGTGCGCAAGCTTATTCAGGCCGGAACCGTGCGCACCTGCCATGATGTTTCCGATGGCGGCTTGCTGGCCGCACTGGCCGAGCTGTGCCTCGCTTCCGGTTGCGGCATCGATCTTTCCTTGAAAGACGAAAGCCCGGCTTTCTGGTTCGGCGAAGACCAGGCGCGGTATGTGATCTGCCTGCCGGCAGGCGCCAAGCTGCCGCAGGATGTGCCCGCGCAGGAAATCGGTACGCTGGGCGGTTCAGAAATCAAACTGGGCGGGCGGGCCCTTGTTTCCATTAACCGGCTGCGCGAAACACATGCGCGTCCGCTGCCCGCGATGATGGGGCAGTAACCCCATTGTCATCCCGGACAAGCGAGCCCTTGCGAGCGCGATCCGGGATCTCATTTGGTTTTTTGAGAAAAAAGAAATAAAATGGGATCCCGGGTCTTCGCTTCGCTACGCCCGGGATGACAAGGTAAGATTATGCCCTTAGACCAAAAAACCATCGAAGCTCTCATCCTTCAGGGCATCCCCGACGCCAAGATGCTCATTGAAGACCTGGCGGGCGACGGCGACCATTACGCCGCCCATGTGGAAAGCCCGGCCTTCGCCGGTAAAAGCCGCGTGCAGCAGCACCAGATGGTTTATGCCGCGCTGAAAGGCAAAATGGGCGGCGAATTGCACGCCCTGGCGCTTTACACCTCGGTTCCCTGACCTATATAAACTGGCTTTAAAGGAGCCCCCATGCCCGCCCCCATCGCCGACCGCATTGCCGCCGAAGTCAAGGACAACCCCGTCATGCTTTACATGAAGGGCACGCCCGACCAGCCCATGTGCGGGTTTTCGGCCACCGTGGTGCAGGTATTGAAAAGCATGAACGTGCCGTTCAAGGGTACCAACGTGCTGGACGACCCCGAACTTCGCCAGGGCATCAAGGATTTCAGCAACTGGCCTACCATTCCGCAGCTTTACATCAAAGGTGAGTTCATTGGCGGCTGCGATATCGTGCGCGAAATGCACGCCTCGGGCGAATTGAAGAAACTGCTGCAGGATAAGAAGATTTTGAACGTGGCCTAACCCCCAAGAATGGTCATCCCCGCGAAGGCGGGGACCCACGAAAACCATAAGACACGCTGTTTGGCATTCGTGGATGCCCGCCTGCGCGGGCATGACATTTCCTTTTGAAACAATCTCCTTCAGAACAAATTATCTAAAATTGAATCTATCTGCGTGCGTTCACCGTGTTACGCACTGAAATCGTTTTCAATTTTAGCAAACATTCAGCGCCTCTTAACCACACTCCTTAATACTGAAGGCACGCCCTAAAAAGCGAATAACCGTATGAAGGAGTATTTCCATGAAACGTTTCCTGATCCTTGCCAGCTTAGCGTTGTGCGTGGTGAGTTCCGCCGCTTTTGCTGATACCCGCGGCGATTATATCAGTCATCCGGAAGCCTACAGCGCCCTGTCGGTAACCAAGGGCCTGCCCTCCGGACATGTGATTACGTTTGATATCCCCGTGCATGCCAGCCTGTTGGGGCAGGCGGCCGTGCCTGTGGCGGGTGGTGGTGTGCTTGCTGATACTATTGCCTATGCCCGCCCGATTGCGTCGGTGACGCAGCCGCTGGGCATGGCCACTTCACCTTTTACACGTCAATAAAGTTCATAAAACGGAATATTTTTTTTCAGGAACGTCGTGGAAAAAAAGACCCCTGCCGGATTGCTCCGGCAGGGGTTATCATTTGCGACCCTGGAGGTACGACGGGTATTCAGGTCACAAAGAAAATTGAAGAAAAACTAATCCCTAATGATGGCTATAATTCGGTGTTCCGTAGCTGACCGGCTTGGCCGCGGGCGCCAGGGTCGTTTCTTCCCCGCTGGCCACAGGAGTGCCACGACCGCTGAGAATACCGGGAATCACCTGCGCCAGCTGCTCTACCGTCAGGGCAAAGCCCACGCCGGAGGACGTATTGCTGGGCGAAAGAATGGCCGTATTCATGCCGATCAGGCAGCCGCGCTGGTCAATCAGCGGCCCGCCCGAGTTGCCGGGATTCAGGGCGGCGTCGGTCTGCACCAGGTTGAAAAGATGGCGGCGCTCGGTCGTTTCAATGCTGCGGTTCAACCCGCTGACAATCCCGCGCGACAGGCTGATGCCCACGCCATAAGGATTGCCGATGGCAAATACCGGCTCACCCACGCGCAGGATGGCGCTTGATCCACGGCCCATGGTGGACGAAACGAAGGGGATGCGAAGGACGGCGACGTCAAAAGTGGCGTCATAGCCCACCAGCTGGGGCTTCACGCGCTGGCCATTGGCCAGAATCACCGTGGTGTCCTGCCCTAATACATGGATGTTGGTGACGATATGGCCCTGGTTGTCCCAGAAGAAGCCCGAGCCATAAAGCTCATTCCCCGTGCGGGTGGCTTCAATAGCCACGACGGAGGGGCTGGAACCGGCAAAAATCTCGGTGGCATCGGCAGAGCTGGAGGTGCAAAGCGCGGCAAAAGCCGGTGAAGCTGTCAGAACAAACAGGGCCGCCAAAGCTGCAATAATCGTCTTCATTTCACGGTCCTTTTCCCTGCCCGACGCGGCGAAAACTTAGTTTAAGTCACCTGGAAATGGTATCAGTTTGTCCTTGCAAGTAACAACCATGGATTTAGTTTCATGAAGAGTTCAATCGGATTAACTATAAGAAAAACAACAGATATTTCTTTTCACAAACCCCAAGTGTTCAAAGCTAGTTCTTTGAAAATGATGGGGAAAACTTAGGCGTTTAACGGGGATTTAATCATCCTTCATTCACAATGAAAAATAGACTGAAGAGACAGTCAAGTGGTGCAGAAATGGCAAAGAACGTTAAAAGAACGGTAGATGTCGATCCTATCTGGAAACGATTTTCAGGTTTTCCCCAGGGCCGGTTCGAAGCGCTGGTGCGGCTGTCGTCAGAAGATTACAGCCCGGATTACATGAAGATCCTTGGCCCCTTTACGCCCGGCGTGATGAAAGCCGAAATCCGCACCGAAGCCCTGCAGCGCCTGGCGGCGGATGAACACGTGCTGAGCGTGGAACTGCGCGAATACGTGGTGGTTTAGGCTGCTTCCAGCCGCTCGGCGGCAACCTTGTTTTTGCGGATTTCCAGCAGACGCTTCACGCGAAAAGAAAATCTTGGATGCTCGACCGAAAGACGCTTCTCCAATCGGTACGGCCAGAACAAATAAGATCCCGCCTTCATTATGGGGCCTGCCTTTCGCACCGCGCCAGACTTCATTCTTCTCAATGGTCCCGACTGATTAATCATGCTGTTAACTATTTTGAAAAGAGCTGAGAGCAGGGGCGTCACGCTTTTATTCAAGGTTATGCCATAACGATCGGCCTGGTATTCCCTTACGCGCGAAACGCCTCGGCCACATAATTTGCCGGCATAGGCCATCGCAAAGGCCCATGCGGTCTGGCTGAGTTTCAAAACGTCCCTTTCCCCTCTTTTTTCGGCTAAAATCGCCAAAAAGGCAAAACCAGCAAAGGTCGCCCACCGCGCTACCGACAAGAACTGCCCCGCCCGTACTTCGTAATACATATCCTGCAACTGGTGGCCTATTTCATGAAACATTACCCCACGAATTTGAGCAGGTTTCAAAAATTTCATGATTTCGCTCCCAGCCATGACCGTCACCACAGCCTTTCCACGGTTGGGAATAATGCCCATGCTGTTTTTCCTTTTTTTATCCGAGTTAACCAAAAGAGTGAGCGGGTTACTTATCCCCGCTTCGCGCAGACAGCCTTCAATTATTTCATACAGGATTTTCAGTTCAGGATTGGGTGCGTCATCCGCGCTGGAAACCTTCTCTATCCCCATGTCCGGATCAGCCACAAAATCCGCCAAGGCTTCTGATTTTCGCAACATCATCACGGCTTCTACATCTGTGACCGCCGCTGCAGCCAAAGCAAAAAGCGCTATGGGCAAGGCGGCCTTGGCGGCCAGCACCAGCGATCCCACCGTTAAAGCCGCCGAAAGGGCGAAATAAGCGCAAACCTGTGCGGTTTCAGACGGTGCGGGTTTAAGACCCGGGAGATATTTTGCGCGGTCGCTGAGCATGTGCTTAGTGTCGAGTTACGGGAATTCGTGGTGGTTTAGGTTGCGTCTTCAAGCGTTTTCAGACGGCTAAGCGCACCGAATTTTCTTACCATTCTTGAAGCATCGCGAATGGGAACAATGCTTTCCCATTCCGGTGGTGCATTATCTTCCAGTATTTTTGAAAAAACCTCGCCGCGGCCAGGCACAATATCTTCCATGATGATTTCAAGACATTCGGCCAGCGCAGGGCTGGCCTTCACGCCAAATCTTTTTTTAACTTTGCTCAAAAAAGTCAGGAGTATCCCGGGCGTAATGGCATCTGACGCAACATCAAGGATGTCCTGCAAAATGCCGCTGCGATAAGCCAGGCGATGCTTATCAGCTTCTGTGGTGTTGTGCCTTGGGCCGTCCACCAACCAGCCAAGCACCGCCGCAGCAAGATTTTCGTTCACCAGTTCCGGCCTTTTCATGGTGATCTGATGGGCATAAGTCTGCAATCTGGGCTCCATCGCCGCCATGTGCAGGCTGAGATCGGTAAACGCCTGCGGCCGGTTTTCCCATATGAAATGGAATATCTGCGCCAATTCCGGGCAAGGATGCCGCAGTAACCCGGTAAAAATATTTGCGCTAAAATCCGCGGTCCGATCGGAGTGCGCCGTAATTTCGGCCAGGATGCGCTGGTAGCCTTTGCGCTTTGCGATGAAATTTGCCGCATGTTCTTCATCCAAAATTTCGTATTCCGGAGTCGACACTTCTCTTGTCGGAAAGGCTATTTGAAGCGTTGTAAAATAAGTATGAATGGCAACTTCAGCAGCAAGGCCCTCGTTCTCTTCCATGACTTTCAATGCCGCTTGTGCTTCAAGGGCGCGACTTAAAACGGGATCTGCGGAGGCCAAGGTGCCACTCATGGGGAGTTTTTACAAAGACAAGTATTATTATGTAGGTAAAACACTTAGGGCCTCTTTCGGACCCCCAGATTTAAGCGATTAACGCGAATAGAATTCGATGACGAG
>JACQAB010000096.1 GCA_016195205.1 Pseudomonadota bacterium | reverse complement strand
GCATGGCATCGGCATCGGCCGTGGAATGCACGGCCACCGTGGCAACGCCCATTTCCTTGCAGGCCCGATGGATGCGAAGGGCAATCTCGCCACGATTGGCTATGAGGATTTTTTCGAACATCGAAGGTTTTAAGACAAGTGGGTGCAAAAAGCCTAAACGGACCTCCTCCCTTCGGGAGGGGTTGGGGGAGGGCATTACCTAGCACTATCTAGATTATGCTTGGTAAGTCCCTCCCCTTTATCCCCTCCCGACCCGGCTTCGCTAAAGCTACGCCGGGTCTTCTTCTCAAACTCGTCCGCCGAAGCTTCTTGAGCGTAGGCGGAAGGGAGGGGAATCCCACTTCGCTCGTGGCAAAGGCTTTCCGTAAATTCATTCGATTACCAACAGCGACTGGCCGAATTCCACCGGCTGGCCGCTTTGAACCAGAATTTCCGCCACCGTGCCGCCCTTGGGCGCCTTGATGGGGTTCATCACCTTCATTGCCTCGATGATGGCCAGGGTGTCACCTGCTTTCACCTTCGCCCCAACTGAAGTAAACGGCTTCGCATCCGGTTGCGGGGCCAGATAAACCGTGCCAACCATGGGGGCGGCGACGGCATTTTCATTCTTTTCGGCAGCGGCGAGGGTCGACGCGGCAGGCGCCTGAGACGCAGGCAAAGGCGCGGCAACTGCCACGCCCCCGCGCGTGACGCGAATGCGCTTTTCGCCTTCGGCGAATTCAATTTCGCCCAGCCCCGTTTCGTTCAGCAGGGCGGAAAGGCGGCGGACCAGATCGTCATCAACGTCGAATTTAGGCATGTCACTCTTTGGTTTGTCGTTAGGCACGGGGTTTTCTTTATGGAAGGTTGGCCAGGGCTTCAAGAGCCAACACATAGCCGGCGGGGCCCAGGCCGCAGATCACGCCGGTGGCCGCCTGCGACACATAGGAATGCTGGCGGAAGGCCTCGCGGCGATAGATGTTGGACAGGTGAACCTCGATCACGGGCAAATCAATCCCCTTCAAGGCATCCAGCACCGCCACCGAAGTGTGGCTGAGCGCCCCGGCGTTGATGATGATGCCGGCATGCTTGCCGCGCGCCTGCTGGATCCAGTCCACCAGCTCGCCTTCATGATTGGTCTGGCGGAAATCGATGGCGATGCCCAGCTCGTCGGCCGCTTCCTGGCACTCGCTTTCGATGGTGTCGAGCGTGGCGGTGCCGTAAACCTCCGGCTCGCGCGTGCCGAGCAGGTTAAGGTTCGGACCATTCAGAATAAGAACCGTTGGCTTCGAGGCCATGCAAAACCCGTAAAAGTTAACGAATTCGAGAGTTTAGCGGGTTTTGCTAAGGGGCGTCAAACAAAGCCTTTAAAGGAAAAAAACAGATGTGATATGAAGAAATAGTAATAGATGGGGTAACAGCATGCAAAAACATGGAGAGGTATTGGCGGCGGGACTTGGCAAAAAGCCAAGTCCCGAAGACGCTGGAGAAGAAGCGAAGAGGCCGCATCAGGGCCCTCATTAGATAGGGCATTGGCCTTCAGCCGAACGATTAAAGAACCGCTGCAAGCGCTTTTAAGAAGCCGTCCGCACAGACTCCCAACATTTGAAGATTAAGACTAATTCCACGTCATCCCGGCCAAGTTCGCGAAGCGAACGCGAGCCGGGAGCCCATTTGGTTTGTGGAAAGAAGAATAAAATAGGATCTCGGATAAGCGCTACGCGCTTTCCGGGATGACATTTCGTGTCAATTCATCAATACATCAATATCGATAGTCACTTTATGGGCTACCAGGGCCTCGCCCGCCCATTCGCCCATGCCGATGTCGAACTGGCTGCGGTCAACATCGGTTTCGCCCTTCATGCGCATGCCGGCGGTTTCAGGCATGAAGGTAAAAGGCAGCGACACCTCATGCGTTTTGCCCTTGATGGTCAGTTGGCCCTTCATTTCAAAATGCATGTCGTCGACTTTTTCCAGCTTTACCACATGGTAAATCGCTTTGGGGAATGCGGCCACGTCAAACCAGTCTTTCTGCGGCAGGGCTTCATCGCGCTGCTTGTCACCGGTGGCGGAGCTGGCCATGTTGATGGTGACGTCTATTTTCGCGCTTTCCGTGTGATCGGGGTCGAAATCCAGCACGCCTTCCCAGCTGCCGAACACCCCGCCAAAGGGCCTTCCCGCCTGCAGGCCGGTGAAGCTTAGTTTGCTTTTGGCGTAATCGATTTTCCAGACTTTGGCTTCGGCCGGAACTGCCAGAACCAGAAGGGCAAGAACAAGAAGGAGTTTTTTCATGCTTTTTCTCCACGTAGGCGTCGCAGGAAGTGTTCCAAAAAGGCCGGGGTCATACGGAACAGAATTTCATCCTTCAGCGTCCAATGATGCCGCAGCGCCGCGCCCACATGCAAGACCAACAGGCCAATCATGCCATAGGCAAGCAGGCCGTGAATTTCCCCGGCCTGGTGCGAAAAGGCCTTGGCGTCGCCGAGGCTGTCAAGGAACGGCAGATGCGGCCAGGGAATGCTCCAGAACAGCACGGTGGGAATGTGCAGCGGGGAACTTGAAACCAGAACCCAGCCGCTGAGGGGAATGGCGAACATCAGCACATACAGCAAAACATGTACGGCTTGCGCGGCCCATAGCTCCCAGCCTTTCAGCGAGGCGGGCTCCGGCGGCGGTTTGCAGAACAGGCGCCACGACAACCGCGCGCAGGTCAGCGCCAGCACCGTGATGCCGAAAGATTTATGCAGCTGCATGAACCAGAAGCGGTCGGGCCGCGCCATATAACCGAACAGCAGCCCGATGGCCAGATTGGCGATAATCAAAACCGCGATCAGCCAGTGCAGGCTTATCGCCACGGCATGATAACGGCGGATGTCAGGGGCGGGCATCGGCAATTATTTAGTGGCTGGCGCGCCAGGAAGCGCGGCCGGCGGCGGTGGAACAGCTCCGACATAATTAAATTCCGCTTCAATCTGCAGCAGCACCTCGTCGCTGACCATGGGAACCGCCTTGGTAAAACCCCATAGCGAGCGTTTAATGGAGGTGGAAGCGCCAAAACCCAGCGTCGGCTTGTTGTTCATGGGGAATACGCCATAGCCATGGAAAGCCACGTTCAACGTGACCGGATGAGTAACGCCCATCATGGTCAGATCGCCTTCCATGGTGAACAAATCGGGCGCGGTGCGGGTGATTTTGGTGGAATGAAACGTGGCGGTGGGAAACTTGACGGCATTGAACCACTGGTCGTTGCGCAACTCATCTTCCAGCTTGGCGTTATGCGTGTCGACGCTGGCGATGTCGATAGTGGTGTCGACCTTGCTGTTTTCCGGATGGATCGGATCAAATTCGATTTTGCCGTCCAGCCCGTTGAAACGTCCGTGATAAAACGAAAAACCAAGATGATTGACACGGAAAAGAAGGCTGGCGTGGTTCTTGTCCATGACATAGGGACCGGCAGGCGCCTTGCTGGTGTTAGTGGTGGGTGCCTCGGCCAGTAGCGGCACAGGCAAGGCAAGCAAGACAGCAAGCAGAAGGGTTTGAAGGCGCGTCATGGACGACTCCCGGACAAAAAGACGTTAGATTCCAAACAATCCGGCTTCCCGGCTAAATCAAGGCAGCCACGTCATGCCAGCGAAAGCTGGCATCCAGGGTCAAAAGCCGTGTCTTAACGGCTCTGGACCCCAGCCTACGCTGGGGTGACGTATTGATTAGCCCTTCTTCTGCTTCTGGCGCTCCTCGTCAACCAGCTTCTTCATTTCCTCAAGGCTCATCGCCCCCGGAACAACCTTATCACCGAAGACAAAGGTAGGCGTGCCATGCGCACCCAGCTTGTTGGCCAGATCCATGTCGACGGCAAGATGGCCCGCCACTTCCGGGCTTTCCATATCTTTTTTCAACTTGTCCCTATCCACGCCTACTTTCGTGGCGATGTCCATGATGGTGGCATCGTCCAGTGAGCCTTTGTGCTCCATCAGCGCGTTATGCATGGCGATGTATTTGCCCTGCGCCGCGGCACCCAGCGCGGCCTTGGCGGCGACCTTAGAGCTGTCGGCCAGAATGGGCATCTGCTTATAGACAAGCTTCACGTCCTTTTCCGCCTTTACCAACTCAAGGATCGGGTCATGCGCTTTTTTGCAGAAACCACAGTTGTAATCAAAGAATTCCACGATCTGGACGGTGCCCTTGGGGTTGCCTTCCACCGGATCTTTCGGGTCGTTGAATAGCTGGTCTTTATATTGCACGACGGCTTCGGCCGCTTTCTTATCGGCTTCCTGCGCCTGCTTCATCTGAAAGGCTTGCGCGGCGTTGACAATGATCTCAGGATTTTTTTGCAGAACATCACGAATGATTTGTTCAAGATCCGTTTTCTGCTTGTCCGTGAAGGAGGAGGAAGCTGCCGGGGCCGAGGCTGGCGCGGCAGGCGTTTCAGCAAAACAGGGAACCGCAAGCAAAACGCCTGCGACGGCGGCAAGAACAAAAGAACGCAAGCGCATCATGAGACTCTCCTTGTGAAAAAACAGATTTAAGCGGACCCTACCCTAATCAGGCAGCATTAAAGAGAGTTTAACTGTTTTTGTCATCCTCGTTTTGCCGCGCCTCCTTGATAATATCCTGAGCTCTTAACGCATAAGGCGAGCCTTTTGGCAGCAATTTCAGGGCTCTTTCGGCCCATTTGCGGGCTGCGCCGTTGTCGGCGCGGGCCAGGGCCTCTTCCCCCAAGCAATAAGCCACCATGCCCTCGCTCTTTTTCTCGCCCCAGGCCGTGGCCAAAAACCGCCAGGTCGAGGGCTCATGCGGCTCGTCGCGCAGGGACAGGTTCAAATGATTCACCGCTTCGTCCAGCAGCGCCGGATCATGCGTTTCAACCAGGGCATGGCCATAGGCGGCCTGCAAAAGTCCGGCCTCGGGCATCAGGCTGGTGGCTTTGCGGTAAGAGTCGGCTGCCTCCCTTATATGGCCGCTTTCGAACAAAATCTGTCCCTTCAATTCATGAAAATAGGGATTGCTCGGCTCTTCTTTCAAAAGCCCGTTCATTTGCGCCACGGCCTGGTCCATGTCGCCCTTCTGGTAATGCGCGATGGCGCGGGCGTAGCGTGCGTTGATGCGCGGATCTTTTTCGGCATAGCGCAACAGCGCCGCATCGGGCTGCAGATACCCCATCAGCTTGGCCTTCAGGCGCGCGTGCGCCTCCTCAAGCTGCGCAGAGACGGGAGCATCGCCATAAGGAGATTGCTCAACATGCGCGCGCACGGCATCGATGCGATCCTGCGTAAGGGGATGGGTGCGCGCGTATTCCACCTGCCGGTCAACAGGCGTGACTTCCTGCGCGCCAAGTTTTTCAAGAAATTCCAAAAGCCCGCGGGAACTTATTTTGTTTGCATCCATGAAGCGCATGCCGGCGGCATCGGCCGAGCCTTCAATCACGCGGGTGAAGCCCAGCATGGAGCGCATGGCAATCTGCTGACCGCCGGTGATGACCGCCGCGCCGGCATTCGGATCGCCACTGGCCAGCGCCGCCCCTACCCCCAGAACCATGCTGAGAATGGCCTGCAGCGAGGCGTTTTTCATCGCCGAGCTGCCGCGCGCAAGATGCCCGCCGGCAATATGGCCCGTTTCATGCGCGATCACGCCAATGAGCTGGCGCGCATTGTCGGTGGCCTGAATCAGCGCGGTATGAAGGAAAATATTCTGGCCGCCCGCCACATAGGCGTTCAGCACGGGATCACGCACGATCACCACTTTTACGGAATTCGGATTCAATCCCGCCGAGATAAAAACAGGATTGCCAAAATCGTGGAGGTATTTTTCGATTTCCACGTCGCGGATGACGGTAAGCCCCGACCCGCTTCCGCCGCTTTCCTGCGCGCGCGCGGCATCGTGCGGCGCCATGAAAAGCAAAAGAAGAAACAGGAACAGAAAACGGGGCATTGATTTCCCTGAAAAGTGCGCGGGCAGCCTAACGCGAAGACTGCGGCTCCTCCATATATACCTACATATACGGCCAAATTGGGGAGTTCTGGTGATGGAAAAAGCACGGATTTTGCTGGCAACCGCGTGTGATGCCCGTCACAGCGCCATTCCTTAAAGGCCGTTAAGCATGGGTTCCTGAACAACTTCGGGAGTCTCAAATGCAAACCATCGTTTTTCATTCATATAAAGATGGCTCTCAATCCAGCGCGGCTCTAGTTGATTGTGCGCGGGCGTTAGCAAAAAGAGGGCACAAGGTTCTTGTCGTCGATATGGATTTCCACCCGCCAGCGCATTATGCGCGAGCTTCAACGCCGATTTGCCAAAGAAAAAACCATTGATCTGGGCAGCCATGAAGATTTCGCCAACTGGACCGGCACGACACGCGAAACTGTCACGCGCACTTTAACCGCGCTGGAAAGCGAAGGCTTTATTCAAAAAACGAACAACAGTTATCGCTTGCTGAAAGCTTTTGAAGATTCCGAAAGCTGGCTAAGCGGGTAGTTCAACGGGAAAGATCAATGCCAAATCTTTTGCCTGTAGAGGGCACCACAAGATGCATACCCTCTTCTGCAGTTAACCGAAGGGTATTCAACATGCGGCTGGCCGCAAGGGCTTCGGTGCGGGCCCTTCTTGGGGCGATTTCTAATTTTTGGCCACCGTGGAAGAATTGAACACCGGAAACCTGCACCAACACGCCTGGGCTGGATCGCGTCATGTTCAACTCCTTTCAAAATCCGTTCTATAAAAATATCGCGGAAACATGAAACTAATAACCGATTTTTTTCGCCTTAAAGCCCTGTTTTTCCGGCATTAATGATTACATCTTCTTCGCCTACTTTGCTTCTTGAAAAGGCAGTCTCGGCTGACCACCTCTCGCGGCGCGGCCTTCGGCATTCCCATGCGCTGCGATGGCATCCGCGCTGGCCATTTTCGGCTGCAGGGCCTGGATGATTTCAGCATTATAAATTCCACCACCCATAAAATTGCCCATTCCATAAAGCGAAGAGAGGGTTTCCTCATAATAGGCCCCACGCATATGGCCTATAGCTTTTACGGTTCCATCGAAATCAGATTTTTTGCTGTCGAAAAGAAACATATAACCGGGGGAAGCCTCTTCACGCCGGTACACTGCAATGTTCTGGGCAGGGCCATCGTCTTCTAAATTGACATCTGCCTTGCGGCGAATGTTCAACTCTCTAATTGCTTTTTGGCTTTCCGCACCTTCAATACGAGCGTATCCCGCTTCTTCCAGGTGGCGTAAAATGACATTGCCGTAAATGTCGCTGGGGCGGTAACGGCCGTGAATGCCCTTGATGCGGTTAAAGTCAAAACGCCGCATGTCTTTGTGACGTTTCATGGAGAATGTTATTCCGGCACATCTCTTGAAACGCTGACTCTACATTCAGAAACGGCTTAGGCCCCGGTAAACTTCGACCACCAGCCGCTTTTCTTTTTGTCGGGCGGGGCGTCAAGTCCCTGATCCGCCACGCTGACCGGTGGCGGAGGCTCGGGGGGGCGGTAGGCCGGCTCAGGCGCGCGCGGCGGTGGGGCCGCACGCTCCTGACGTTGTTCCTGGCGTTCCTGAGAACGGGCCTGTGGCGGCGGCGCCTGGGGCATGGGCGGCCGCGGCGGCGGATTGTAATTTTTATCCTTGGGCGTCGTGTCGAGCTCAAAAATATCCAGCGCCACATCCGGCGCCACCGGTGGCGGCACATAAGCCTGCTGTGGCGGGGCGTAATCGCGCGGCGGACGATCGCGGTATGGTTCGCGGTTCGGATCACGCGGCGGACGGTCGAAGTTACGGTCACCACGATTGCGGTTGCGATCGCCACCACGGTCACGGTCGCGGTCGCGGAAGCGTCCGCGCCCGCCACGGCGTGGGCCGCGGTCACCGCGCTGCTGATAGTCCCCGCCCTGCCGGAAATTGTCGCGGGGCTGAAAGTCATCCTGCGATGGCAAATCGGGCCGCGGGGTGAATTCATTGCCGGGATTTTGTTCACCGGCTGCACCCGGTTCGTTGAAATTCGCGCTGCGCTCGTAGTCGCCCGGCGTATAATTTTCACGGGGGGCATAGTTGTCATGCGGGGCGTAATTGTCGCGGAAACGGCCACCGCCACCGCCACTATCACCACCGCCGCGCTCCCCACCGCCCCGGCGGCGTCCGCCACGACGGCCGCGCCGCCGGCGCCGTGCGCCATCTTCGCCTTCGCCCGGAGGACCAAAATTATCACCGCCAAAGGTGTTGCCCATGGCTTCACCCGGCAGACCTTCTTCGTCCAATTCCCGCGAAGGACCGCCGATAGTGGGCAGTCCGGATTCTGCAAGGCTTTCGTCACCTTCCATGGCTTCACCCTGTTCTTCAGGAGCCAGGCCCACTTTGCGGTCGGCTTCGGCGAAAAGCTGCTCTTCATTGATGGAAAGATTGATGGGCACCTGCTCTTCAGCTTTTTTGCCACGAATGCGCTCGATGGGGAAATCGGGTGGCACCACGTCTTCTTGATTGCGGATGCGCACGCTCATGCCATAGCGCTTTTCGATGCTGTTCAAGGCCTCGCGCTTGTTGTTGAGGATGTATTGCGCGGCGTTGCCGGGAATGCCGATGACCACTTCGGAGGCCGATTGGCGGATGCCCTCTTCCTCCAGGGCATGCAGCGCCAGAAGCGCCGTGGATTCTACCGTGCGGATATGCCCTGTGCCGTGGCAATGCGGGCATTTCTCGAAATTAAGCTCGATCAGGCTGGGGCGCAGGCGCTGGCGCGACAGTTCCAGCAATCCGAAATGCGAAATGCGGCCGATTTGCAGGCGCGCGCGGTCGTGGCGCATGGCTTCTTTCAGCCGGCGCTCTACCGCACTGTTGTTGCGGCCGTCTTCCATGTCGATGAAATCGATCACGATCAACCCGGCAAGATCGCGCAGACGCAGTTGCCGCGCGATTTCTTCCGCCGCTTCCATATTGGTGCGGTAGGCCGTTTCCTCGATGTTCCGTTCACGCGTCGCGCGGCCTGAGTTCACGTCGATCGCCACCAGGGCTTCCGCCTGGTTGATCACGATGTAGCCACCCGAGCGTAGGCGCACCACCGGCGAATGCAGCGCATTGATCTGATTTTCCACCTGATAGCGGAAGAACAGCGGAATGACGCCGTCGTTATAATGATGCACGCGGGCCAGATGGTTCGGCATCAGCATGCGCATGAAATCGCGCGCGCGGGTGAAGCCTTCTTCGCCTTCCACCAGGATGGCCTCAATATTCGGGGCATAAAGATCGCGGATGGCGCGCTTGATAAGGTTCGCTTCTTCATAAATCAGGCAAGGCGCGATGGATTTAAGCGTCATCTCGCGGATGCTGTCCCACAGGCGCAGCAGATATTCCAGATCGCGGCGCACTTCGATGGTGCCGCGCTCCATTCCCGCGGTGCGTAGAATCACAGCCATGCCGTCGGGCACTTCCAGCTCGTCCAGCAACTCGCGCATGCGGCGGCGGTCTTGCATATTCGTGATCTTGCGCGAAATGCCACCGCCTTTGCCGGTATTGGGCATCAGCACGCAATAGCGGCCGGCCAGCGACAGATAGGTGGTAAGGGCCGCGCCTTTGTTGCCGCGCTCTTCCTTTACCACCTGGATCAGCATGATCTGGCCGCGCTTGATAACTTCCTGAATACGGTAACGGCGAATGAAGCGGCGGCGGCGTTGTTCGCGATGGGCCTCGGTTTCGTCTCCACCCACGCTTTCCACGGGAATGGCGCCTTCCATGGCAGGTTCTGCCGCCTGTTCGGGCGAGAATTCGGCGCCCGTGGGTTCTTCGCCCATGGGTTCGCCTTCCTCGGCCAGAGGTTCTTCACCTTCAAGAGCGAAGGGTTCGATCATCAGGCCACTTTCGGGCACCCCAAGGCCAATGGCCGGTGGCAAAGCCGATTGGGCAATGCCGGTTTCTTGAACTTCTTCATCGACGAAAGGCACATTCGCGTCTTCTTCGGCAGGCGCGGCTTCTTCCTGATAAGGCGTATAGGGCTGGCCCTCCTGGGCCGCGGCGGCGGCCGCGCGCTCTTCCGCCATGGCTTCTTCCAAAGCCTGCCGATCGGCGACAGGGATGCGGTAGTAATCGGCATGGATTTCCGAAAAGGCCAGAAAGCCATGGCGGTTTCCGCCATATTCCACGAAAGCGGCTTGCAGCGAAGGTTCGATGCGCACCACCTTGGCCAGATAGATATTCCCTTTAAGCTGCTTGCGGCTGACGGTTTCGAAATCGAACTCGTCCAGACGGCGTCCATCCACAACGGCCACGCGGGTTTGTTCCGGGTGGTTCGCGTCAATCAACATTCTTTTAGGCATTCAATACTCCCTGCCGGGATTCCCGCTTTGTCGCTTTCTACGATGAACCTGCACGAAGGCAGGCGAAAGCAGGCGTCCCATAGACGGGCAGCTAGCCAGCAGCAAATTTTGGCGATGGAAACAAAATCGGCGCGGCGCGCCCTACAACTTGCCCGACAAACCCAACGACAGGAGATAGACTGCCTCTTCAGATTGTGGACAAAACCCTTGGTATCACAGGTCCGGACCGGCCGTTTCCCGGAGGGGAGAGGTGCATAAAGCCTTGATTCTTCTTCTAAAGGCCACCTGCGGCGCGATGAAAAAACCTGTGACCATCGCGGGAACCATAATAAGCCTCTCCCCCGGTTTTTCGCAACTGAAATCTACCTGGGCTGAAAGGGTAACGATATCAGACGCCTGAGAAGATTCTTACCAAACTTTTAAGGCCGTAGCTTGGTTTCATGGAATTTGGTTGCCGGGCCTTCAGGGGTGCAGGGACCGATAACGGCCACTTTAATCCCGAACGATGCTCAAAACCCTCTCTGCCGGTTTGGGCGTAGTGAATTGGGTGGTGGCAAGCACTTTATCCAACCCGGCCATGAAAGGGGTAAGCATAAGCTTGCGGGGTTGGCCAGCATTGGGAATGAGATCGAAAACGGCGTTCCGGTGATCTTCTTTTCTCCTTAAAGGATAATTGGCAGCAAGTTGGATCGAACCCAATCCCTCAACATGGATGTAAAGCCCTGCATAATATATTTCTTTTAATCTGTGAAAATTAATATTAACTCTTTTCCCATGCGCTTTATCAGTTGGATTTTTTCGGTCAGCGTGCTGCTGCTGATTGCCGGAATCGGCTCGGGCTTCTGGGTTTTGCACCAGTACAGCCAGAACCTGCCTGATTTTAAGGTTTTAAAAGATTACGAGCCGCCCATCCTTTCCCGAGTCTACGCTGGCGACGGACGATTGCTGGCCACCTTCGCCGCCGAGCAACGCGTGTTCGTGCCCATTCACGACATTCCCCCGCGCGTGAAAGACGCCTTCATCAGCGCCGAAGATAAAGATTTTTACATCCACCCCGGCATCGACGTGATGGGCATTTTGCGCGCGGTACTGACCAACCTGCAAAATATTGGCAGCGACAAACACCCCCTGGGCGCTTCAACCATTACCCAACAGGTGGCCAAAAACATGCTGCTGAGTGGGGAAGTTTCCATCGCTCGCAAAATCCGCGAAGCTATTCTGGCCTTTCGCATTGAAAGCGTGCTGAATAAAGACCGCATTCTGGAAATCTATTTGAACCAGATTTTTCTGGGCGCGCATTCCTATGGCGTGGCGGCGGCAGCGCTGAACTATTTCAACAAACCACTGGATGAGCTGACCATCGCCCAGGCGGCCTATCTGGCCGCGCTACCCAAGGCGCCCAACAATTATAGCCCGCAGCATAATCTTTCCGGCGCCATTGCCCGGCGTAACTGGGTGATTGGCCGCATGCTGGAAGACGGCAAGATCACTGCCGCCGACGCGCGCGCGGCGAAAATCGAACCTTTGGAAACGCGCAACCGCACCACCGAAGAATCCGTTCGTGCCGATTATTATGCCGAGGAAGTCCGGCGCGAACTGGTGGAAGCCTATGGCAACACCAGCCTGTTGAACGATGGATATACCATCCGCACCAGCCTGGATCCGAAGCTGCAGGCTTATGGCGATGCGGCGCTGCACCGTGCATTGATTGATTATGATCACACACATACCGGCTATCGCGGCCCAGTGGCGCATATCACCGACACCATGAACTGGGCCAAGCAGCTTGCTAAAATGGACTTGCCGCCCGGCGCCGAAGAATGGCGGCTGGCCGTAGTGTTGGATATGAAAAACACCGAGGCCACGATCGGTTTCGCCGATGGCTCGCACGGCGTGTTGCCTTTGTCGGAAATGAAGTGGGCGCGGCGCGAAATCGGCACGCGGCGTTATAAGGCTTATCCCGCGCGCGTGCAGGATTCTTTAGCCCTGGCCGACGTGATCCTGGTGGAAAAAGCCGGTGAGAAAGAAAAAGACCGCTACAAATTGATGCAGGTGCCCAAAGTTCAAGGCGCCTTCATCGCGCTGGACCCGCATACCGGCCGCGTGCTGGCGCTATCGGGCGGGTTTTCGGAACGTTTAAGCTCATTCAACCGCGCCACGCAGGCTTACCGCCAGGTGGGGTCGGCTTTTAAACCTTTCGTTTATCTGGCGGCACTGGACAATGGCTTCACCCCTTCCAGCTTGATCAACGACGCCCCGGTGGAATTGCCGCAGGGACCGGGCCTGCCCATGTGGCGTCCGGAAAACTTCGATGGCGACTATATGGGCCCACTCACGCTGCGCCGTGCGCTGGAAAAATCGCGCAACCTGGTCACCGTGCGCCTGGCGCAGGCGGTAGGCATGGATAAGGTAGTGGAATACGCCAAAAAATTCGGCGTCGCCGATGACATGCCGAACTATCTGGCTTTTGCTCTTGGCGCGAAGGAAACCACGCCGCTACGTCTGACAGCAGCCTATGCCATGATTGCCAACGGGGGCAAAAAAATCTCACCTAGCTTCATCGACCGTATTCAGGACAACCGCGGTCAGACCATCTGGAAGCATGACCGCCGTCCTTGCGACAAATGCCGCGACGGTTTTTCGATGGACGTGCCCGTGCCCGACATCCCCGACATGCGCGAACAGATAAACGACCCGCGCAGCATTTATCAGATGCAGCTTTTGATGCAGGGCGTGGCGCAACGCGGCACGGCGGCCAGTTTGGGCTCGCTGGGGCGCACGCTGGCGGGGAAAACCGGCACCACGAATGAAAGCAAAGACCTGTGGTTCGTGGGCTTTTCGCCCAATCTGGCGGCGGGAGTCTTCATTGGCTACGACGACCCGCAACCACTGGGCGAAAAAGAAACCGGCGGATCCGTCGCCGTGCCGGTGTTCAAGGAATTCATGGAAAAGGCGCTGGCTGACACGGCCGATCAGCCTTTCCGGGTTCCGCCTGGCGTGCAGCTGGTGCGCGTGGACCCGGCCACGGGCCGTGCGCCTGAAAGCCCGGACAGCCGCGTGATTTTGGAAGCCTTCCTGCCGGGCACCGATCCGGAATCTTCGCAAGACAGCGTTCTGGGCGGCGACACTTCCATGCTTCCGGCTGAAAATAATAAAGAGGAACAGGAAAACCTTTACGGTGGTCCGGATCAGCATGGCTATCCGCCTTACGGAACACCCACCTATGGCCCGCCGCCGCAGCGGGAGGATTATTATCCGTCGCCAGCCTATAGCCCACCGCCGTCGGGCTATTACCGCGATCCAGCCCCGGCCCCCGCTGCCGTGGGAACAGGGGGGATTTATTAAGCTATATGCGCTTGAATTGCCTATCGTTTCGCATTAGGAATGATAGAGGTTTCTATTATTTTTTTGGAGGATTTTCATGACCGTGACTATTCGTAACATGCGCCCAGCCCAACTGAAGGCCGCCCTTCTAGAAGACGGCTATGTTAGCCCTGAAATTTATGCCGCGCTCCCCTCTCCTACCGAACTTGCGGAAGCTTTTCGTAAATGCGCGAAATTTCTTGTCACGAAAATTTCCGAAGAAGCGCTTCTTTTAAAAGAACGTGCTCATGCCATGGGCGCAGATACCTCCGCGCTGGAAAAATCCCTTGATGAAGTTATGGGGGTAGCGCAATTGGTAAACGCAACGGATACAAAGGAAATACTCAATACGGATATGGCCTCACTGGAAGATGCCCTGGGCAATGTGAATGACAGGACACACGAACTTAGAACAAGCAGCCTTCTAACCGAGCCGGATATGGAAACGATAGATAAAGGCGTCACGGTTCTGAATGACACGGCCAACGCCCTTTATACCCTGCAGGTTGATTACGGTAATCTTACAAAAAATGATAATTTTGGAGAAGCAGAGGATGACCGCCTTGCCTATGAAACCTATGGCGATTACATGCAGGCGCTTAATAAATTTGCCGGGCATACGTCCACTCGACCATCCGACCGGAATACCGAAGAGCCGGTTGACGCCGTTCCCATGTTTTTATCGCCCAGCCGGGTTAAGAAGCTTGGCCTTGAAAGTAAAGTCGCCGGTTTAAAGCAGGCGTATGAATTAAAGTAATCTGGATTACGGCCACTGCGGGCATGTACGATGGCGGCATGCTCCACCCCGAACTTCTTTTGCAGGCCTATGCGTCCGGGCTTTTCCCCATGGCGGAAAGCGCCGAGAGCGAAGATGTTTTCTGGGTCGACCCGCCCAAGCGCGCGATTTTTCCGCTGGAAAGTTTTCATGTGCCGCACCGGTTGGCGCGCAGCCTGCGCAAGGGCGTTTACGGCATCAGCGTGAATCGCTGCTTTCCGGAAGTAATTGCCGCCTGCGCCGCGGTTCACCGCCGGGAAAAAACCTGGATCAATAAAACCATTCGCCAGTCTTATATTGAACTGCACAAGCACGGCTTTACGCATTCAGTCGAAGCGTGGAAAGATAACAAGCTGGTGGGCGGGTTGTATGGGGTAAGCCTGGCTGGGGCATTTTTCGGTGAAAGCATGTTTTCCACTGCGCGCGATGCCAGCAAAATGGCGCTGGTTCACCTGGTGGCGCGTTTAGTACGCCAGAAATACAGGCTGCTGGATACGCAGTTTGTTAATCCGCACCTGGTGCAGTTCGGGGTGAAGGAAATTACCCGCGCGGAATATCACTCTTCCTTGGGCGCGGCTTTGGAAGGCGAGGCTTTTTTTGGCGAAGACGAAGGCTTTGAGGGCGAACGCTCCTTGGTCTCGGGATTTTTGCAATCCAGAACCCAGACATCGTAATTGGGGTGTTCCAGCGCCGACAACGCCGGGCTTGAGGCAAACATCCAGCCCTTGAACAGCGTCTGCACCGACGGATCGTGGAAGCGCGTGTCGCGAATTTCCAGATAGGCGGCGGTTTCGGGCGTCTCTTCCGGCGGGGTTTTACGGCATGTTTGCGCGGTGATGCTGAGCGGGCCGAATTTTAATTCCTTGCCCACGGGTATTTCCAAGCGCTGCACGCGCGCGTTCATTTTATCCAGGCCCTGCAGCACGGCGATGTCGTAATTGTCGAATTGCCGTTCGGCGTGAGGGGCAAGGGGCCACAGGCATGAGGCCATCAATAATGTGGCTAAAAAAAACTTTCCCCTCCCCTTGCCCTCCTTCGCTAAAGCTAGGGAGGGTCTGGGGTAACCCGTCCGCCGAAGCTTTAGCGTAGGCGGAAGGGAGAGGTTGCCAAAACCGCGCACTTGCGCGCGCCCGCGTAGGCGGGGGTCCAGTTGGCCGTGCGCGAGATCCCTGCTTTCGCGAGGACTAAAGGTTTTGGCTGGCGAGGGGTACCAAGCATAAACCCAGCAGCAAGTTCTGTGTTTTCGTACCCCTCCCCTAGCCCCTCCCTCAAGGGGAAGGGAATTCCGGTTCGCTTGCTTCAAGGAAACGCCCCAGAAGTTCACTGATTTCCCGCTGGTGCAGCTGGGCCTGGTGGTGAAGGCGGCACGGCGGGAAGCGCCGGTTCCGCTGATTTCGGCGGCGCGGCGGTTGGCGTTACCATTTGTCCGCTAGTGCCTTCGGTTTTCTTGGAATCCTGCTTATTGTAAATCAGTTGGCCGATCAGGTCATCCAGGCGCATGGGAGGCGTGGTGCGCGTGAGCTTGCCTTTGCCGTCGGTCGGAACCATTTGCTCTTCCACGCCGACATCCAGTGAAAGATATTTTCCGCCCAACAAACTTTCCGAAGCTACCTGGGCGTTGGTGTCGGTCGGCAGTTTGATGTCGGAATTGACGCTGAACACCGCCGTGGCGCGATAGGTGTTTTTATCCAGCGCCACGCTGCGCACCGAGCCCACCAGCACGCCGTTCATGCGCACATCAGAACCAGGCTTCAGCCCGTCGAGGCGGTCGAAGTCGGCGGAAAGCAGATAGCCTTCCTTGGCCTTGTTCAAATCCGCACTATTATAGGCGAAGCCAAGAAACAGCGCCGCCGCCAGCAGTACCACGGCGCCTAAAACGGTTTCGATCATATTGCGGTTCATTTCTTCCTCTTGCGGTTACTTACATAAGGTTTCTTGCTTCGGGGACCAGGCCTCATAATCTCCCGTGGCTTTGGCGCGCCGTGAGCCGCGCACGGTATGCCCAGGCGGGAAATAGGCCTGATCGGTGAAAGTAAGATTGGGCTGATGCGGCTTTATCCATGGTTTATGAAACTCGCCTTCCTCGGGCAAGGGCTGATCCATGGTGTAATGCAGCCAGCCGTGCCATTCCGGCGGAATCAGCGAGGCCTCGGGACGGCCGTTATACATGACCCAGCGCTTCTCGCGCCGGTCCTTCGGATTCCCACGTTCTTTGAAATATTTGTTGCCGAAGCGATCAGCACCCACCTTCACGCCCGAAAAATAGGTGAATAACTGCGTCCCCAGATGAGAGATGCGGGCAATCCACGAATAGGGTTCTTTGGCTTCAGGCATGCTAGGAAAACTGGGGATAGTTTTTCGTCCTTAGTTTCTTAACACTATATTTTGTGGCAAAGAATGCAAGCCCTCACCACCCCTCGCCTTCTTTTAGCCATTCATGCGTATCGAGCGTTTGCTGACCCGGAAAGACCGTGATGCCTATGCCGGCATCGACTGGATCACCCTCGCTTTCGATGCCAACGCGCCAGAAGAAGAAAATGAAAATCTGGCGGGGTTGATCACCATTCCCGCCGCGTGGGGCCGCCGCGCGGCCGCCAGCCTGAAAAAGCGCGGTTTTTTTCCGGGCGCGGTTCCTGGGGAGCTGAAAGGCGTTGAGGAAAATACCATTCCCTCTTGGCTGTGGCGCAAACATGCCGCGCCGAAAAATACCAGCGCCGCGCAGGAACATCATGCCCGGCAGGTCTTCGAACGTTTTGCCGGCGCGCTAAGCTACCGCGGATGGAAGCAGGGATTTTTCAATCGCGAAGCCGACCTGAAAGCTTTCTACGATGAACTCCGCGCCATGCTGGCGCAGCGTTTGGTTACGCCCAACCTGTCGCTTATGCAGGGATTCGGGGTGGATTGGGCTTATGGCGCGGAAAGCGCTGCGGTGGAAGAATCTGCGCCGCCCGGGCCTCTTCCCACCATCGCCAATCCTGCCGCGCAAAAAAGCTGGAGCATGAATGGCGCGCTGGATGAACGCCCGGCGCGTTATGCGGTTCTGAACCTCCCCGCTTTCCGCCGCGAAGACGGGTTTTTAAACGCCGCGCTGCTGCAGCAGGCCACAAGGCTCTGGACGCTGGCGCTGCATATTCTGGATATGGAAAATGAACCGGCCGATAGCGCGCTGACCGCCACCGGCTTTGCTGAATTGCTGATGGCGCAGGGAATTTCTTATGACAGCGAACCCGCGCGGCAATACGCGGCCTCCATCATGGCGCTGATTACCGGAGCCTCGCTGGCCGCTTCGGCGCAATTGGCCCAGGAAAAAGGTGCTGGCGCCGCATTTAACAAAGCCCGCGCGCAGGTGCTGGAACTGCTGGAACATCAGGAAAAAGCCGTTTCCGGCCATGGCGAAGCATCGGTCTTCATGCTGAAGCCCGATAAGGCGCCCGAGCTTTCGCTGGTCGCCGATGCGCGCAAGCTGTGGAAAGACGTTCTGGTCAGCGCGCAAAAAAGCGGGCTGCGCTGTTTTTATCTTACCGGAATTTTCCCCACGCCGCATGAAGACGAATGGCTAGAAGTGGAAAGCCACGGCCTTGCCCCCCTGCCTGCGCATCTGGTCTGGCGCTGGGGAATGGATGGAAAATTCTCGCGCGAGGTGGCGCCTAGCATTCTGGAAGCCCTGGGCAAGCTTGGCTATGACCCGGATGATGCCGCGCGGCTTGTGCGGCACGCAAGCGGTCACGGCACGCTGCAGGACGCGCCGGGCGTGAACAATGCCGCGCTTTATCTGCATGGGTTTGATACGCAGGCCATTGAGCGACTGGATGAGGCATTGGCGCAGGCCCTTAATATCCGCCATGCTTTCACGCCCTGGGTGCTGGGCGAGGAGTTCTGCACACGCAAGCTGGGTTTGTCGCCGGAAACGATCCGCGCGCTAGATTTTGACTTGCTGACCCATCTAGGATTCACCACACAGGAAGTGCGTGCTGCGAACCGGCACATTTTCGGCCATCACAGCCTGTTTGATTCCGGCGTGATTAAACCGGGGCATGAAAACATTTTCCTCACCGGCCGTCCGAACGGCGAAGACACCCAGGCGCTAAGCCCACAAAGCCAGATCGCCCTGCTGGCCGCGGCACAGCCCTACCTGCTGGGCCCGCTAGATTATCATTTGCTGGCGCCGTCTGATTTTAGCGGACAGGAAGTGGCCGGGCTGTATCAGGATGTTTTCAAATCCGGGTTGCGGCAGCTGATATGGCTGCTGGATCCCGGTTACCAGCGCGCCACGCCCGAAGAACCCGCGCCGCAGGTTATAGAAATGCCCGTGGCGCAAGTGGTTTCTGAGGCTCTGCGCCGCGCGCGGCTGCCGGAACGGCGTAAGGGCTATACGCAGCGCGCGGTGATCGGCGGGCATAAGCTTTACCTTCGCACCGGCGAATATGAGGATGGCCGCCTGGGCGAGATTTTCATCGATATGCACAAGGAGGGCGCGGCGTTCCGCTCGCTGGTCAATAATTTCGCCATCGCCGTTTCCGTGGCGCTGCAATACGGCGTGCCGCTGGAAGAATTTGTGGAGGCCTTTACCTTCACGCGCTTCGAACCCTCGGGCACGGTGGAGGGCAATGACCTGATCACCATGGCCACCTCGGTATTGGATTACATTTTCCGTGAGCTGGCCATTTCCTACCTTGGCCGTGAAGATCTGGCACAGGTAAAGCATGCCGACCTGCTGCCCGACACGCTGGGCGCCGGCCATCGCGAGGGGGATTTGCCGCCGGAAGGCTCGGAAGCGGCCGAAGGCGCTCGCCGCCTGATCCGCAAAATTGCCAGCAAGGGCTATGTAAGGGCGCGGTTTGAAGAAAAAGAACAAGATGTCGGTGTATTGGAAACACTTTCTTCGACCAAGCCATGAAACATGGTTTGTTTTTCATATTTTTGACCACTCTTCTTTTTTGGTTTCCCGGCGCAGCTTGGGCGAATGCCGATGCAGAGCTTATGGTCGAAGTTCAAAAAATTGGCGCACTGATCCCTGAAGATCCTTCTGTTCCCGCCAAACAAACAACAATTCAAGGCCTGTGTCTTCGAATCCAGAAATGTGAGCTTGAGTATATGGATGCCGAACGGAAGCATCCGCTGGGCATTGCCAATTGCCCCAAAGCTG
>JACQAB010000095.1 GCA_016195205.1 Pseudomonadota bacterium | reverse complement strand
GGCGTGGCCGGTCTCGACTTTCAGCGCGTCATCCAGTTCGGTCAGCCCGCCTTGCGTGCGGGCAAGAGCGATGACATGCGCGCCTTGTTTACCAAGTTCCAGCGCCAGCGCATGGCCCAGCCCGCGCGAAGCGCCGGTAATCAGGGCGGTTTTTTGTTCATGAGACATCGGTGAAATTTAGCAAAATGTCATTCCTGCGAAAGCAGGAATCCATGGCAACGACTTTTCCGATAGATAGGCCTTCCCATGGATGCCAGCTTTCGCTGGCATGACGTTTATTTTTTACTCCGCGCCGCCGCTTTCCAGAAGCGAGAATTGCTGCTGCGGCATGTGGCTGCTGATGTCGGTCAGCGCGGTGGGGTAGTCCCCCGAAAAACACGCATCGCAATAGCCCGGCTTGCTGGTGTCGCGCGACTTTTTACCCAGGGCCCGGTAAAGCCCGTCAATCGACACGAAGCCCAGGCTGTCCACGCCGATCAGCTTGGCCATTTCCTCGATCGAAAATTTATGCGCCAGAAGTTTTTCCTTCTGGGGCGTATCCACGCCGTAGAAGCAGCTAAAGCGCGTGGGTGGCGAGGAAATGCGCAGATGCACTTCTTTTGCGCCCGCGCTGCGCACCATTTCCACGATTTTGGTGGAAGTAGTACCACGTACGATGGAGTCATCAATCAGCGCCACGCGCTTGCCGGCCAGCAGATTGGGATTGGCATTGTGTTTCAGCTTCACGCCCAGATGGCGGATGTGGTCGCTGGGCTCAATAAAGGTGCGGCCCACATAATGGTTGCGGATAATGCCCAGCTCAAACGGCAAGCCGCTTTGCGCCGCATAGCCGATGGCAGCGGGCACGCCGGAATCCGGCACCGGCACCACGATATCGGCCCTGGCCGGGTGTTCCTTGGCCAGTTCCATGCCGATTTTCTTGCGCACGTCATACACCGAATGGCCGTGCATCTCGCTGTCGGGGCGGGCGAAATAGATGTATTCGAAGATGCAGAAGCGGTCTTCCTTCTGTTCGAACGGATGATAGCTGGTAACGGTTTTGCCGTTGCACACCACCAGCTCGCCGCGTTCGATGTCGCGGATGTGCTCGGCGCCAATGATGTCCAGCGCGCAGGTTTCCGACGCCAGAATATGCGCATCGCCCAGCCGCCCCAGCACCAGCGGGCGCACGCCCAGCGGGTCACGCACGCCGATAATGCCTTCGGGCATGAGGCAGATGAGGGAATAGGCGCCTTCCACCTGGCGCAACGCGTCAATCAAACGGTCAACCGCCGAACTCTGCTTTGATTGCGCCATCAGATGAATAATGACTTCGGTATCCGACGTGGAGTGGAACAGGCTGCCCTGGCGGATCAATTCCTTGCGCAGGGTATAGGCGTTGGTCAGGTTGCCGTTATGCGCCAGGGCAAAGCCGCCGAAATCGAAATCGGCGAAGAACGGCTGCACGTTGCGCAGGGCGGTTTCGCCGGTGGTGGCATAGCGGTTATGGCCAATGGCGGCGGGGCCAAGCAGGCGGCGAATCACATCCTGGCGGCTGAAGGTTTTGCCCACATGGCCCAGCGCGTGCTGGGCGTGGAAATGCTCGCCATCGAACGACACAATGCCCGAGGCTTCCTGGCCGCGGTGCTGCAGCGCATGCAGGCCCAGGGCGGTAAGCGCCGCGGCATCATTGGCCACGCCCATCACACCGAATACGCCGCACTCTTCATGCAGATGATCATCATCGAAGGGTGAGGTGGTGAGTGGGCGTTCTTCCATTTTTTAGGGCTTCCCAGAGTTCTGCTGAATGACGCGGTCAAGCTGGTCCACTTTTCCGTCAAGCGTGGGCGCTTTACTTTTATCTTTATCTTTATCTTCCTCAGGCGGCGGTTCTTCAGATTCTTTAGAGGCGTTTTCTTCCGCCTGATGGGCTTTCTTTTCCAGAAGCGCGCGCTGTTCCGCCGGAATCATATCACGCATCACGTCAGCGCCATAGGCCAAAGCCGGGCGTGTATTGGCCTCTTTCAGCCAGGCGGGCTGTTTTTCCTCGGGCAGCAGCCATGCCACGATTAGATACAAAATGGCCATCAGCACATAACCGCGCCCGGCGCCGAACACGAAGCCCAGAGAACGGTCGACGGCAGTAATCTGTTCGCCTTTAATAAACCCGCGCACGTAAAAGCCGATGGGCAGAAGAACAATCATGATGGCGGCGAAGATAATCAGCCCGCCTACAAAATCGCGCACCACGGGGTTGGTGATTTTTTCTACCAGCCAGGGTGTAACGCGTCCGTATTGCGTGAAGGCCAGATAGATGGCCAGAAGCCAGGTGCCCAGCGACAGAACCTCGCGCGTCAATCCACGAATAAAGGCCAGCACCGCCGAAATAAGGATCACGGCGATAACGATAATATCGACGGCAGTGTGTGGCATGGGGCTTCCTCGCTCCTGTCGCCGGGATCATAGCGATTTTGCCTGGAAAAAACAGAGCGTATTCAAGGCTGTAAAATAAACTTAGCTTTCGAAATGCGAAGGCCAAGAGGACCTCCCATGGTCCTTGATCCCCGAGTCGTTGTATGCTATTGTCATACACATGACAAATAGCCCGGAAACCCCTGCAACATCGGTACTAAGCGTTCGTGTCAGTGCTGCGGAACGCGCCCTGATGGAAGCTGCCTCG
>JACQAB010000034.1 GCA_016195205.1 Pseudomonadota bacterium | reverse complement strand
GCCCTCCCCCAGCCCCTCTCCGCCTACACTAAAGAAGCTTCGGCGGACGCGTTCGCCCAGACCCGCCGTAGCCTCTTGGCGAAGGCGGGCCGAAGAGAGGGGAGTAAATTTTAGAATTCGAAGTGTGGCCTTGCGGCAAAGGCTGGAAGCAGCGGCGCGGTGGCATCGAACAGATCGCGCATTTTAATGCGCCCAGCCTTTTTCTCATAGATCCGGGCCCGGCCCAGAAGATCGGGCAACCCCCGCGACGGCGATAGGGTAACACAAGCCAAACGCCCACCTTCGGCCAGTTGCATGAACAGGTTTTCGGGCAGCCATTGCACCCCGCCCTCGATCAGGATCACCTGATACGGCGCGGCGGGCGGATGGCCCTCATTCAAATTCCCCTGCACCGGCCGCACATTTTCCAGAAGGAAGCGCGACTTGTTCTGCTGCAAGACACGCATCAGCGCGGCTTCGCTTTCCAGCGCGATCACCTCGCCCGCCAGCTCGTTCAGCACGGCGCAGGAATAGCCCGTGGCCGCGCCGATATCCAGCACGCGGTCGGTGGGCTGCACCCGGACTTCCTGCAAAAGCCGCGCGAACACCATGGGCGATACCATCTTGCGGCCGAAGCCGACCGGAATTTCCTCGTCGCTATAGGCAAAGCTTTGTTGATCTTGCGCCACAAAGGCCTCGCGCGGAAGGTGACCCATGGCGTTCAACAAGCGCTCACCCAGCACCCGGTTGGGGCGCAGTTGGCTTTCGACCATGTTAAAGCGCGCGGTTTTGAAAAAATCTTCCGGCGGATCGGGGCGAAGAAATGAGGCGGCGGTCATGAATAACAGGTTTCGAGGGTTCGGAGTTTCGTGGTTCCGAGGTTAATAACCACGCAACCACGAAACCTCGCACCCACGCAACCTATAGCAATTAAGCCCTCCTCCCGCCAATAGGGTTGACCGAACAGCGCGCACGCCCCTATCTTGCCTTTCCTTAGGTGGCGCGGTGGCAGAATGGCTATGTAGAGGACTGCAAATCCTCGTATGCCGGTTCGATTCCGGCCCGTGCCTCCATAACCCTTTTCCGGTTCCTGATGCCCAACGAAGGTCCCGCCCATAACATCGTGCCCAGCCAGAACGAGCGGAAGCTGTTTTTCGTTCTGTGCCTGACCGTGGCGGTGATGGTTTTAGAAGTGGTGGGCGGGTATTTATCCGGCTCGCTGGCGTTGCTGGCCGATGCCGGGCATATGTTCACCGACATGGCCGGGCTGCTGATGTCGTGGCTGGCCATGCATCTTAGCCGCCGCGAGCCCGACAGCCAGCGCACTTATGGCTATCAGCGCCTGAGGATCCTTGCCGCCTATACCAACGGCGTTTTGCTTTTCTTCCTGTGCTTTGTGATTGGCAGTGAGGCATTGCAGCGCCTTTCTCACCCCCACGCTATTAAAGGCGAGATGATGCTGGCCATCGCCCTGATCGGGTTTATCACCAATATAGCGGCTTTTTTCATTCTGCGCGGCCGGGGTGGCGAGCCGTTGATCGCGCATCATCACGATCACGGCCATGGACACACGCATGACCACGATCACCATCACGTGCCGGATCCTTTCCACGAAAAAGCCGATTTGAACCTGCAAAGCGCGGTCATCCATGTGCTGAGCGACCTGCTTGGCTCGATCAGCGCGGTGGCCGCGGCGGTCATTATTCTGCTTACCGGCTGGAACGTGGCCGATCCGCTTTTGTCGCTGGTGGTTTGCGCGATTATTTTTATCTATGCCTGGAATCTGGTGAAGAAAACCGTGCATATTTTGATTGAAGGCGCGCCCGATCGCCAGTTGCCCGACAAAATCCGCGCCACGCTGATGGCCGAAATCAAAGACCTGATCGACGTGCACCATATTCATGTCTGGAGCCTTACCGAAAAGCAGCCCCTGGCCACGCTGCACGTTACCCTGAACGAAAAGGCCGATGCCCAGGCGGCGCTGGCCGCTATTCAGAACCTTCTGGAACAGAAATTCCAGCTGGACCACGTCACCATTCAGATTGAAAAAGGTGCGGCCTGCTCGCCTTTTGACATTTAGCCCTTACGTCATGCCCGCGCAGGCGGGCATCCATGGCAACCGCCTCTCTACCTGATAGGTTTCTGCCATGGATTCCCGCTTTCGCAGGAATGACAATGAAGTATATTGATCCCCATGACCGCCATTACCACCATCCACGCCCGTGAAATCCTCGACAGCCGGGGCAATCCCACGGTGGAAGTCGACGTTACCCTGAAAAGCGGAGCCTTCGGCCGCGCCGCGGTGCCTTCGGGCGCTTCCACCGGCGCGCATGAAGCGATTGAACTGCGCGATGGCGACAAGAAACGCTATGGCGGCAAGGGCGTGCTGAAAGCCGTGGCCGCCGTGAATGGTGAAATCGCCAAAGCCTTCACCGGCAAAGACAGCGGTGATCAGAAAGCCCTGGATCAGGCGCTCATTGCGCTGGATGGCACGCCGAATAAAGGCCGCTTGGGCGCCAACGCCCTGCTGGGTGTCAGCCTGGCGGTGGCCAAGGCGGCAGCAGCGGAAGCCAAGCAGCCGCTATACCGGCATATTAGTGGTGCCGGAGCCAATCTGCTGCCCGTGCCGCAGATGAACATCATCAATGGCGGGGCGCATGCCGATAACCCCATCGATATCCAGGAATTCATGATCATGCCGGTGGGCGCGCCCAGCTTTGCTGAGGCCCTGCGCATGGGGGCCGAGGTGTTCCACGCCCTGAAGAAGCTGCTGAACGCTGCTGGGCACAATACCGGCGTGGGAGATGAAGGCGGCTTTGCCCCTAACCTTGCCTCAACCGACGAGGCGCTGTCTTACGTCATGAAGGCGGTTGAGGCGGCGGGCTATAAACCCGGGGAGGATGTGGTTCTGGCGCTGGATTCCGCTTCGACCGAGTTCTTTAAGAACGGAATCTATGACCTTGAAGGCGAAGGAAAAAAGCTGGATGCCGGACAAATGGTGGCTTTTTACGAGGGGCTGGTTTCACGTTTTCCCATCGTTTCCATCGAAGATGGCATGGCCGAAGACGACTTTTCCGGCTGGAAACAGCTTACCCAGCGTCTCGGCGCCAAAATTCAGCTGGTCGGCGACGATTTATTCGTTACCAACCCCATCCGGTTGAAAGACGGCATCGAAAAAGGCCTGGCCAACGCCATTCTGATAAAAGTGAATCAAATCGGCACGTTAAGTGAAACTCTTGAGGCGGTTTCCATGGCGCACAAGGCCAGGTACCGCGCGGTGATGTCGCACCGTTCCGGAGAAACGGAAGATTCCACCATCGCCGATCTGGCCGTGGCCACCAACTGCGGGCAAATCAAAACGGGCTCCCTCTCCCGTTCCGACCGGCTGGCGAAATACAACCAGCTTCTGCGCATCGAAGAAGAGCTGGGCTTTGCTACGCGCTATGCGGGAAAAAGCGTGCTGGCGCGCGATCATTGACGATCGGCGATTTATATGTTAATTTACACATAATTAGCATATGGAGGCCGCATGCTAAATCTTGACGACATCCATCCCCTGACCGATTTTCTGCGGAATACAAAAACCTATGGCCGCCGGTTGAAGAAAACCGGCCGTCCCACCGTGCTTACGGTGAACGGCGAAGCGGAATTCGTAGTTTTGCACCCGCTTTCCTATCAACGGCTTGCGGCAAAAGCTGCTAGGCGAAATGATTATGCGGCTTTGGATCGCTCAATCGCAGATATGAAGGCAGGCCGCGTTCGCCCCGCCGATGACGTGCTTGACGAACTTGAAACCTTAAGCCTCAAGGAGATAAAACGTAAATCCAGCAAGAAAAAATGACTTATCGGCTTATATATACAGCTGATGTCGAAAAAAGCTTGCGCCTTATCCGCGCTTATATTGCCCGGGATAATTCGAGGATTGCTCTTCATTTTATCCGTACTCTTCGCGGCAGAATGAAATCTTTAAAAACTTACGCCAAGCGCTGCCCTCTCGCGCCTGAAAATGGAAGGCGTGGTTTTGAAATCCGGCATTTGATCTATGGAAACTACCGGATTCTTTTCACAATCACCGCGAGAACCGTTACGGTTCTTGAAATTCGTCACGGCGCACGCCAGCCACTGGCTTAACCAATCTTTTACTGTTATATTCGTAGGGTAACGCCTTGGATTTCCCGCTTTTTCCCGCCACGCGGCGCGGCCGTCATGCCCTTTAATTTCGTTCTCGATCGCATCAAACACTCGCTGCTTACGCTCGCCTGCGGCGCGTTGTTTTTGTATTTCGTTTTGCCGGGCGTGATCGGTGATCGCGGCGTGCTGGCCATGCATCGCATGCGCGATCAGCTTGCCGTTTCAAAAGCCGAATTGGCGCAAGTACAGAAAGACCGGACCGCTTTGGAAATGCGCACGCAGCTTCTGCGGCCCGATCATCTGGACCTCGACATGCTGGACGAACGCGCACGCGCCACGCTGGGCTCCACCGGGCCGAATGAGTATGTGATTTATTATGATCAGGATCGCTGAACGCTTTTCGCGCGCGGCAAAAAAATTCATAAAAAAGGGGGCGTTTTTGCGCCCCCTTCTAATATCAGATATTCCAGTTTTATGCGGCTTTACCCGGAGCAACCTCTGGAACCGCACCAGCAAGCTTGCTATTAGCATTGGCTGCAGGCCTTAAGGCCATAATGGTTGATATTGTTTTCTGCATGGCATCAGCTATCTCGGTTGGACTGACCGTCCCCATAATTACCGATCCCTTGCCATTTGCGGCTTCACGAATGGCTTCCTGGCCATTCGTTATTACCATCAAGGCCATGGCCTGTTCGGGCGAAAGGTTGGCGTTTTCATAAATTTTCATCACCTCGGCAATGCCAACGGCATATTCCTTACGCTGCCTAGCTTGTCCCATACCTGCAGCCTCGCCCTCGACAACCGCTTTAGTCTTATAGGCCTCGGCATCGTTTACGGCGATTTCTCTTCTTCTTTGGCTGGCGACGACATCGTCGAAGTATCTTTTAACGTCATCGCTTAGTTTCGGCGACTGCACCAGAACATCATCCAGCCTAAGACCATATGACTGCATTTTTGCCGAGATTTCCCCAACCAAGGCATCTTTAACCGTATCGCGGGATTCATAAAGATCATCGATCGACATCTTGGACGCGTTGGTCATGATGCTGTTGGATATGACAGCCTCAAGCGCCTGCTTAAGATCCGTGAATGTATAATGTGCTTTGCCGCTATCCTGAACATAATACATGATAGTTACCGGCAAAGTTACCAAGGTTCTTTCCGGGGCTTTCGTCCGGATGTCTACTTCCAGAGGCAACGTTTGTTTCTTCATGTCCACCGTCGCGCGGACAGTGTCGTAATAAGGAATCTTGATGTTCGGCAGCTTTTTAGATTTTGCGCTTCGGTGAAACTTGCCGCCGCGTTCGATAACTGCTTCAAATTGATAGGGAGTCCAAAAGATGGCGTCTTTAGCTAACTTCCAAGAAGCATAAAGACCAGCACTTCCGCCTGCGACGCCTGCCACGATCTGGTAAGCAAGGGGGATTTCGAATCCAAACATGTACGCCTCCGTCAATTGGGTTTGATTATGAATAGACTTGTTTGTTTAGTGTTGACCCATGATGGCAATTTTGGCAAGCCCAATAAAATTACAGTATGATGATATTATGCTTGCTATCATTACTTACGTCGGTTCGGCCTGCTGTTAGTTTTTTTGAATAGAGCCTCTTGAACCGTGTCGCGCACGCGCCATGGGGCTGCGGCAACGCAAAAATAACCGGAAAAACCCTTTAAACCCGTGCTGCACCGCACTGTTAGTTGCCAAAAGACAACGTTTTTTGACCCCTAACACATGAATTCCACTAGGTTTTTTGGTACTTTCTAGGGGTTCGCCTTTCACTTGAAAACGCCTCGTGAACGGAGTACTCGAGACGCGGAAAAAAGCCCCCTTTGAATCGCCATTGAGGGGCAACCCGGGATAGACTAAAGGACGCCATGGCTTCGAAAGCCCCATCCAAATCTGAAGGCGTTGCCGTCCTTAACGGGACCGGCAAAAAAGCTTCTTTATCCTCAAATTCAGAACTTAAAAAACTCTACCGCGACATGCTGCTGATCCGTCGCTTCGAAGAGAAGGCCGGGCAGCTTTACGGCATGGGGCTGATCGGTGGCTTCTGCCATCTGTATATCGGGCAGGAAGCGGTGGTGGTCGGTGTGCAATCGGTACAGAAAAAGCAGGATACCGTGCTCACCTCTTATCGCGACCATGGCCACATGCTGGCCTGCGGCATGAACCCCGGCGGCGTGATGGCTGAATTAACGGGACGCATCGGCGGCTATTCCCACGGCAAGGGCGGATCGATGCACATGTTCAGCCGCGAAAAGAACTTTTATGGCGGCCACGGCATTGTCGGCGCGCAGGTGCCCATCGGCACGGGCCTGGCCTTTGGCCACCAATACAACGAAGACGGCGGCGTATGCCTTACCTATATGGGCGACGGCGCGGTGAACCAGGGCCAGGTGGCCGAAAGCTTCAATATGGCGGCGCTGTGGAAGCTGCCGGTGGTTTATATCATCGAGAACAATCGCTATGGCATGGGCACCAGCCAGGCGCGCGCCTGCGCGGGTGAGCTGTATAAACGCGGCGAGCCTTACGGCATTCCCGGTTACCAAATCGACGGCATGGATGTGCTGAAGGTGCGCGAAACGGCGCAGGGCGTATTGGCCGATGCGCGCGCGGGCAAGGGCCCTGCCGTGATTGAAATGCAAACCTACCGCTATCGCGGCCATTCCATGTCGGACCCCGCCAAATACCGCGCCAAGGAAGAAGTGGAAGACATGCGGCAGCACCACGATCCGATTGAAACCTTCAAGGCCACGCTGCTGAAAGACGGCGTGGCGG